>JBHACK010000033.1:0-13692 GCA_041854545.1 Acinetobacter sp.
CGTTACAAGAAGGTAAAGATGTACAGTATGCAACGGGTGAAACCGTTTATGTACCAAAATTATCTAGTGATTTTAAAACTGAATTTGATGAAATTAATAAACAATGGCAAGCACTTTCACCATTGGTTGAACAGTATTTAAAAAATGCAGATAACTTATTAGCCGATTCATCGCAAAACTTATATTTAGCATCATCACAAGCTAAAATCTCAACCATTGTGATGGATGAACAGTTTAATAAGTTAACAACAAAGGTATATGACAGTGCGGCAACAACAGCAACCGTTATCCGTGTGATTCAATTTCTTGGAATCTTGGTGATTTTAGGTTACTTTGTTGCTTTCTTAATGGTCTTCATGCGTCGTTTACAAGATGCCGACAGCCAATTAGAAGTTGCTCGTCAGCAAACCGTTGATATCTTAGATACGGTAACAGAAGGTTTGTTCTTGATTGACAAAGATTTTGTGATTTCAAACGAATATTCTAACAGCCTTGAAAATATTGTAAATCAAAAGAAATTGGGTGGCAAAACCTTGCTTGATTTGTTAAAAGGTACGGTTTCAAATCAAGACTTGGAAAATGCAAAACTGTTTATTGAACAGTTATATAACCCTTGGGTAGTTGAAGAATTGATTCAAGACTTAAACCCATTGAAAAAAGTTAAAATCAGCCGTGTATTAGATAATGATACCATCGAAACAAAATATATTGACTTCAACTTCTTACGTGTAATGAAAGCAGATAGTGAGGAAATTTCTAAGGTATTCGTAAGTGTCGTAGATATTACACAAGCGGTTCACTTACAAGAAAACTTGGAACGTGAGCGTTTACAACATAACCGTGAATTAGAAATGATTAGTACTATTTTAACGGTTGACCATCATCATTTATTAAGCTTTATTGCGACAACTGAACAACGTATCTTTAAGATGAATGAAATCTTAAAATCAAGTTCAAGCGAAGTTGGTTTACATGAAAAAGCTCGACAACTCTTCCGTGAAACACACAGCTTAAAAGGCGATGCATCTGCATTACAACTGGTTGCATTCGTAAGTGCTGCTGAAAACCAAGAAGCACGTTTAAATGCCTTAGCTCAACGTCCACAATTAAATGGTAATGATTTCTTACCGTTTACAGTAAGCTTAAATGAATTGTTAGAGTTAAACCGCTTTATTAGTAACTTATTAGAGCGTTTGCGTACCGTGGGCGGTAATGTTGCTCAAACGATGATGGCAAAAAAACCTGCTCCAAATAAATGGAAGGAATATTTTGAACAATATGCTCAAGATATTGCTCAACGCCATAACAAAAAGGTTGAATTGGTTTGCGATGGATTTGACCAAGTAGCATCACACCCGAACTTTAATTTGTTTAAAGATATTGCAGTTCAATTATTGAAAAATGCGATTGTTCATGGCATTGAAATGCCACATGAGCGTTTACATCAAAGTAAGTCTGAAGTGGGTAAAGTACAATTATTGATTCAAAGTAAAGACAATGGTGCTTTACAGTTAATCATTAAAGATGATGGTAAAGGTATCGATACAAACCGTATCCGTCAAAAAGCGATTGACTTGGGTTATGTAACGGCTGAACAAGCATCACAATTATCTACTCATGAATTGTACGCATTTATGTTAAAGTCTGGTTTTTCAACGGTTGAAAAACAAGATGAGGATGCAGGTCAAGGCGTTGGAATGGATATCGTATATCAGCTTGCTCTTTCAGCAAAAGGTAAATTAGATATTGAAAGCCAACCACATCAATTTACTTATATGAGTATTAATTTTAACAATTAAAGCCTTTTAAGGAGTTTCCTATGGCATATACCTTAATGATTGTTGATGATTCTAATATTATTCGTAATCGTATTGAGCGTAGTTTCAGCGATTCGGACATCAAAATCGTCGCAACAGCATCTAATGGTGTAGAAGCGTTAGAGAAGTTTAATGAATTTAAACCAGATTTCATTACAATGGACTTAACGATGCCACATATGGACGGTTTAGAAAGTATCCAAAAATTAGTTTCACTGGGTACAGGTGTAAGTATTTTAGTTGTTTCAGCTTTGTCTGATAAAACAACTGCTTTACAAGCCTTACAGTACGGTGCACGTGGATTTATTTGTAAACCGTTTAATGAAGAAGAGTTAGTCGCTGGATTAAATCGCTTAATTCAGATGAAAGACAAAGCAAAACGTTAATCCTTAATGCTGAAACAAAAATCCTTAAAGTGTTATGCTTTAAGGATTTTTAATTTTTGCTGGGTTCTTTTAAAAATGGCTTATTTGCCTAAAAAAACAAAGGTTGCCATTCTACCTGTTTTACTGTTTCGGCGATAAGAATAATACTGTTCTGCATTAAGATAGCTACACTCTTCACCGCCTAAAATGGTTGTTACTCCATGTTGCTGTAAAATGTAACGAGCAATCGCATATAAATCCGCATAATATTTGCCATCTTGCGTTGTAGATGCTTGGAAATATGGCTCAACATCAGCATATTGCTGTAAAAATTGCTGTTTTACTTCTGCTCCAATCTCAAAACAAGGCTGACTAATGGCTGTTCCAAGCCATGCCCATTGAGCAGGGGTTTTCATTTTAGCAAGTGTTTGCTCAATCATACCATGAGCCAAACCACGCCAACCTGCGTGCAAATTGGCAATTTCTGTACCATCTGCATTTCCAAGTACAATCGGTAAACAATCTGCCGTCATAATCATTAACGCATGACCAACATCTTGCGTTACTAAGCCATCCCCTGTTAAAGGTTGAAATTGAGCCAATCCATCCACACGATGGCAAATGGTACTGTGTGTTTGATTTAGCCATGTCAGTTGTGTTACGCCATATTGAGCAAAATGTTGTAACAATTTGATACGGTGTTGCTGTACACGTTTTGGGTTGTCGTGGACGTGTAAGGCAAGGTTAAATCCTGCTAAATCTGTCGATTCACTTGGTAAGCTATCTTCTAATTGGATTTTGCTTTGTCCAACATAAACATGAGCAGGTAAACCTTGGATAAATTCAATCTTCATCATCTTTTCCTTTAAAACTTTAGCGTACATCTTGGTATCTTATCGTTTTAAATTGATATTTCTATATGATTTTATTGGTTCTTTTTCTTGATACAAAAGAACAAATAATAACCATATTTTTTGCAAGCAGAGTAAGTAAAATAAACTAATCTCAACTCGTTGCGGTAGGTTGGTGTTGAGCGATAGCGAAACCCAACATTCT
Organism: Acinetobacter sp.; assembly: GCA_041854545.1. GTDB lineage: Bacteria > Pseudomonadota > Gammaproteobacteria > Pseudomonadales > Moraxellaceae > Acinetobacter. Next base: position 3,239 of record JBHACK010000033.1, read on the forward strand.
AATACATTGATTTATTTTATTAAGTCTATGTATTTGTTGGGTTTCGTACCTCAACCCAACCTACATTAGTTTAATCATGATATCAAAATCAATTAAATAAAGTTGAGATAAACATCATTCAATGTATTATTCAACAATCTTTCTTTAATCTGCATTTTCTTCACGCAAAACGGTTAATAAATGATTAAAATCATCAGGTAATGGGGCTGTAAAGGTCATTTCTTCCCCAGTTTTTGGATGCACTAAGCCTAATTGATAAGCGTGTAAGGCTTGTCGTTTAAACTCATGTAACGTTTCTTTTAAACGTTGCGATGCTTTACTTGGCACACGCACACGTTGCAAATAGACAGGGTCGCCCACTAAAGGATAGCCTAAATAGCTAAAATGTACACGAATTTGATGAGTACGCCCAGTTTCTAATTGAGCGTGTAACCGTGTAAAATGTTGGAAACGCTCTTTCACATGATAATGTGTAATCGCCTCTTTTCCGCCTGCAACAACCGCCATTTTAACTCGGTCAGTTGGATGGCGTTTAATTGGCTTATCAATCGTTCCCCCTGCAATCACTTCGCCATACACAATTAAATCGTATAAACGATAGACTGATTTATTCGCCAGTTGTTGGCTCAAGGCAAATTGTGCCTCTAAAGTTTTGGCAACCACTAATAATCCGCTGGTATCTTTATCGATACGATGTACAATTCCTGCTCGGTCAAGTTCTGCCGATTTTGGGCAATGGTACAATAACGCATTGAGCAACGTGCCTGATGGGTTGCCTGCCCCAGGGTGAACAACCATGCCAACCTCTTTATTAATGACGATAATCTCATCATCTTCATAGACAATATTCAGCGGAATATCTTCAGGTTGAGCGTGGGTTTGTTGTTCCAAAGTTACGTTTAAGGTCAGCGTTTCTTGCCCTTTACATAAATATTTGGGTTTGACTTGTTGTCCATCGACCAATAATCGCCCTTCTTTAATCCATTGTTTTAATTTTTCTCGTGAAAAATCCGACCAAATTTCCGCCACAACTTGGTCAATGCGTGAGCCAAGAAAATGCTCATCAAGGGTTGTCTGTAAGGAAAGTTGTGTTGCTTGTGATGAAAGATTGTGCAATTCGCTATCATCTTCTTCATAATCTGATGATAAATCTTGACGTTCTTCTACATTCATTAACGTGTTAGACATGATTTTTACGCTTTTCTTTAACAATTTTATGCTATTATAGCACGGTAAAAGATATTCGCCGTGGGGAATTTTTATGTCATCATTACAATATAAATTTACAGTTCTTGCTTTTTCGGTGGGTCTTACCGCAATAGCAGGCTGTAGTACATTCGGTTTTAAGAAGGATAAAAAAGAAGTTGTCGATTTAGGGCCTCAAGCGACCGAACAAGTATATTATGAAAAAGCACAACGTGCTTTAGAAAAAGGACAATTTAGTGAAGCCAGTAAATCCTTAGAAGCGATTAAAAGCTATTATCCTACAGGTCAATATGCTGAACAAGCAGAATTAGAATTAATTTATTCAAAATTTAATCAAAAAGATTATCCAGCAACTATTAGTTTAGCTGAACGTTTTATCCAAACCTATCCTAAGCACCCACGTTTAGATTATGCCTACTATGTGCGTGGCGTGGCAAATATGGAACAAAATTACGACAGCTTAATTCGTTATACCGCTTTAAAACAAGCACATCGAGATATTGGCTATTTAAAAGTGGCTTATCAAAACTTTAAAGATTTGATTATTCGTTATCCAAGTAGTGAATATTCGATTGATGCCGCTCAACGTATGGTCTTTATTATTCAAGAACTTGCTGAAAATGAAATGAATGTGGCACGTTTTAACCTAAATCGTAAAGCATGGCTGGCAGCTTTAGAGCGTTCACAATGGGTGATTGAACACTATCCACAAACACCACAAATTCCAGAAGCGATTGCAACCGTTTCTTATGCTTATGATAAATTGGGCGATGCTCAAAGTGCAAAACAATATGCTGAATTATTAAAACTCAATTATCCACATTTAGTGAAATCAGATGGCTCTGTTAATTTAAATGCGGCTCGTAGTCAGCGTAGTTTCTGGAATAAAGCAACCTTAGGGCTGTTTGGACGTAATGCAGAAACTCAAACACAAAGCCAAAATATCCAAGCCAATCCATCATCAGGTGAACGTAGTTTGCTTAATAAAGTCAGTTTTGGTTTACTTGATAATAAAGACCAAGCCCCTACTGAAAACAGCGAACAATAAATCATACCTTCTAAACTTGAGCGGATTTTGAATTTAATGTCCGCTCTCTTCTATTTCATATTCAATTTTTGTAACATACCAAATTACCTTTCCTAAAGGAGTGATAACTTCAGCCTCATCATCAACCTGTTTACCGAGTAAAGCCCGAGCCATAGGCGATTCAATCGAAATATAATCAGGATGATGTCCATAAATTTCATCGACCCCAACGATACGAATCCGTTTTTGCTCCCCTTGTTCATTTTCAAGCTCAACCCATGCCCCAAAATAGACTTTGCCCGCTTGTTCAGGCGAATAATCAATAATCCGCACTTCTTCTAGGCGTTTTCCTAAATAACGAACACGGCGGTCAATTTTGCGTAATAATTGTTTATTATACTGATAATCCGCATTTTCACTGCGGTCGCCTAAGCCTGCCGCCCATGTTACTTTTTGAGTAATTTCTGGTCGTTGTTTATGCCATAACTCTTGTAACTCAGCGACCAATAAATCATGCCCTTTTCGGGTAATTAACAGAGATTTCATGCTTAAAAATGTATCTCATAACACTAAAACTGCTCTATTTTACCGCAAAAAAACACGATTTTTGCAGTTTCTTTTGATATTTTTCAGTTACACTATTTGACATAAATCACTTTTATCTTTATCATGCTGAAAGAAAATTGCTGTATTCAACTGTAGATAAAAATGGTTTTATCTTATAACCATTGATATCATGGAAAAAATAACTCGTTGAAACATTGTAGATTAATCAATGTTTGACGCATGACTACCCATCAAAAAGTCGAACTAGAATTTGGGTAATATCAATGATGTAAACGCTACATCTGTTGGTATTACTTTATTTTTTATTTTAGGATTACGACTTTTGTAGGAGACAAACCATGCAAAATCTTGGACAAATCCCGCCTGAACCAACAGGGGTGAAGTCATTATTAACCTCTTTATTGGCTAAATTATTGGCGGTATTTGCCATTGTTGCATCAAGCTACTATCTTTTGAATAGCTTTCATAAATATCAACCTCCTATTGTTGCCAATATTCCAATTAAACAAAATTTAACCGTTGTTACCACAGATACACCAAGTACAGTCTTTTATGAAGATGGTGTAAAACATGGGTTTGGTTATGATTTAGCCCGTTTATACGCCAATGATTTAAACGTAGAACTCGATTTTCACATTGTTGAAAGTGATGATGATGCTTTAACCTTACTCAAACAAGGTAAAGCGGATATTGCGATGACTTCAAACAATGAACAAGATTTAACGCAAAAAAATTTAACATCTTTGCCTATTTCTTGTGGTAATACAGAAAGTTTAGAGCAACATGGACTCGATATTAATTTAAAATGGATTTTTTCATCACAACAAGACCCCTTCTTAAAATCTGCCACACAATTTGTTTGTGAAAATCAGCTCAATGGCATGATTGAAAAATTAGCCTCTTTTTATAGTCCGTATGTGGTACATGACTCATCATGGTTCTTAATTAAACGAGATTTAGCCGACCGCCTGCCAACCTATAAGGATAAATTTAAACGTACCGCTGCAGAATATAATTTAGACTGGCATTTATTGGCGGCGATTGGTTATCAAGAATCTCATTTAAAACCTGACTCTGTTTCACCTACAGGGGTAAAAGGGTTAATGATGCTGACCAATGATACAGCCAAAGCAATGGGAGTTGAAGACCGAGAAGACCCTATGCAAAGCATTCGTGGTGGTGCAAAATATTTCAATAAAATGATAAAATTTTTTGATGATATTCCAGAGCCTGACCGTACATGGTTTGCACTCGCTGCCTACAATATGGGGCCAAATGCTGTAAGACGTGCTCAAAAAGAAGTGGAAGCCGAAGGAAAAGACGCTAAAGATTGGGTCAATGTCTATGATTATTTACAACGTAATCAAGAAAGTAACCCACGTTATGCCCAAGCCATTCACTATGTTACACGCATTCGTGCCTATTTAGAGCATATTAAAACCACTCAAGGAAAAAAACCGAAAGCAACAACAGAAAAAACAGCTGAAAAGACGAATAGTAAGCCAGCTGAAAAAACGGATAGCAAACCTGTTGAAAAGCAAGCCATCATTACCAATACAAACAGAAGTGAAATTAAGACTTAGCCCATGTATTATGTTAAAATAATCCGTCTTATTTTCACGCTAATTTAACTTATGACGATGACATCGCTTGCTTTAATTCAACAAATAGATGCTCTTCTGCCACAAACGCAATGTGGTTTATGTGGTCATGCCGATGGTTGTTTACCTTATGCACATGCGATTGCACAAGGTGAATCTGCCAATAAATGCGTTCCGGGGGGGCAACCCGTTGCCGATGCCTTAGCACAGCTTTTAGGTCGAGCATCTCTACAGGCTGAACCAAGCCAATGGCAAATTCAAGCAGATGGTCGCCCACAACGTATGAAAGCCATCATTCGTGAAGATGAATGTATCGGTTGTACAAAATGTATTCAAGCCTGCCCTGTCGATGCAATTATTGGTAGTGGCAAATTAATGCACAGTATTTTGACCGATTTATGTACCGGTTGTGAACTGTGTATTCCGCCTTGTCCTGTAGATTGCATTGATTTAATTGCTGATACTCAACCTTTACCAACAGCAACACAACGCCTTGATGAGCAAAATGATTTACGCAGTCGTTATTACGCCCACATTCAACGTGAACAACAGCGTAAACATCAACGTCAGCAACCAATGTTGCGTGCTGAAATTAATAGTCAATTATTTATTGAATTTTCGCAATATTTACAACAAACCACTACACAAACCACACAGCAAACTGCCATTCCGATTGTACAACAACATACCACATCTCAATTAAATATTGATGATGCACAAACAACGATTCAACTGGCTAAATTACGCACACAAATTAAAAAATTGCAAAAACAATTAAGTGTCCGCCCTGACCCAGACAAGCAACAGCAATTAATTGCACTTGAACAAGAACTTGCTCAACTTTCATCTTTACCTTAACGCATTTTATTAAAAATGACCATGACAACCGCTAGCACAGCCATGACCGCTCAAGAAATCCAAAGTTTTTTTGAGTTATTACGAGAACAACGTCCGAAACCTGAAACTGAACTAAACTATTCATCGCCTTTTGAATTATTAATTGCGGTGATGCTTTCGGCTCAAGCCACAGATGTCAGCGTAAATAAAGCGACTGCAAAATTATTTCCTGTTGCCAATACTGCACAACAAATTTATGATTTAGGCGTGGACGGTTTAAAACCCTATATTAAAACCATTGGTTTATACAATGCCAAAGCAGAAAATGTGATTAAAACCTGTCAAATTTTATTAGAACGCCATGCAGGTGAAGTTCCAGCTACACGAGAAGCCTTAGAAGCCTTACCGGGAGTTGGACGTAAAACGGCAAATGTAGTACTTAATACCGCATTTGGGCAAGTTGCTATGGCTGTGGATACGCATATTTTTCGTTTGGGCAATCGTACAGGGTTAGCAAGTGGTAAAAATGTTTTAGAAGTAGAAAAAAAATTATTACAGGTGATTCCACAAGAATTTTTATTAGATGCCCATCATTGGCTGATTTTACATGGGCGATATTGTTGTACTGCACGCAATCCTAAATGTGGTGAATGTATTGTCAGTCATCTCTGCCATTGGACAGATAAAGATGAATATTTAAACAAAATAAGCAAATAAGAGATGAAAAAATAGGGCATCCTGACATTTCATATTTGCAATTAAAAATGAGAGAAATCGCAGATTTTCAAGGAAAATTGTGTAGTTGATATTAAAATATCAACAAGCAATTTGACGATGAAAATCAAGATTTAGCCATTTTTAATGCAAAAATGCGATTTTATTTCTAAAATGATTGCCAAATTGTAATGAGTGTTATGAAGTGTCAGGATGCCCTAAACTTATTTTGATTTTTTCTTCTGTTTTAATTGTTCACGCTGACGAGCTAAATCTTCCAATTCTTTATCAATTTGTGGATGGCGTTGTTTTAATGGTGCTTGAAGTTCTGGGTGTTGTTTAGCTGTTTTTTGAACTTGTCGTAATGCTTTAAAACTAATCCACACCAATCCCAAAATCACCGCAAGTGCAACGATGACCATAATAATTAAAAAGATTTTCATTGTTTAATGCCCACAAAATAAGAAAAGATTGGGCAAGTATCACCTACCCAACCTGATTCAATATGGATTATTTTGCATCTAAAATTGCAAATAATTCTGCTTGAACTTGTTCAATATCACGCAAACCATTTAAGCAATGATAAGCAGGTGCATTTTCACCTGATGTTGCACGTTGCTGATAATAGCCCACTAATTGAGCTGTTTCATTGTGATAAGCAACTAAACGCTTACGAATGGTTTCTTCTTGGTCATCTGGACGTTGTACTAAATCTTCGCCCGTTTCATCATCTTTACCTTCCACTTTTGGCGGATTATAAACGATGTGATAAACACGACCAGATGCTGGGTGCTGACGGCGACCAGATAAACGTTTTACAATTTCTTCATCTGCCACATCAATTTCAATCACAAAATCGATTTGAATGCCTTCTTTTGCCAACGCTTCCGCTTGTGGAATGGTGCGTGGGAAACCATCAAAAATACAGCCATTGACACAGTCTGGTTGAGCAATACGTTCTTTAACTAAACCTAAAATTAACTCATCAGACACTAAACCGCCTGCATCCATAACCGCTTTTGCTTTTAATCCTAATTCTGTTCCTTCACGAATCGCCGCACGCAACATATCGCCTGTTGAAATTTGTGGTACATTGTAGCGTTTAGAAATAAGTTGAGCTTGTGTGCCTTTGCCTGCACCTGGTGGCCCGAGTAAGATAATACGCATAAGGTGTTCCCCTATCTGTGAAAAAATAAACTGTTGTTCGGTGATAAACTATACCAACTGTTCAAAATGATGTTGTACGCTTTCATATAACCTATTCATTTTACGCATATGATTCAGATGATTCAATATCTATTCAGTAAATTTCTCATCATCATCTAAAATAATCATTATCTTTTCACCAAATTATCCCCTATACAAGCCATTGAAGATTGATTACACTATTCTGCCCTAAACTATTTTTTGCCTGATTGTGTTTAATCCTTTACTGATTCCCCTTTCTTTATATATTCATGTGCCGTGGTGTGTGCGGAAATGTCCATATTGTGATTTTAATTCACACGCTGTACCCAATGGTCAATTATCTCAAGACTTAGAGCAACACTATTTACTTGCCTTAGTAGATGATTTTAAACAGCAATTAGATTGGATTGGGCAACGTCCCATTCACAGTATTTTTGTTGGGGGCGGAACACCTTCTCTGATTTCGGCTCAAGGCTATCAATGGTTATTTGAACAATTACAATCTTTTGTTTCTTTTAAAGATTTTTATCAAACACATCAGCCGATTGAAATCACCTTAGAAGCTAATCCTGCAACCATTGAACACGCCCCTTTTGCGGAATATTTACACGCAGGCATTAACCGTTTATCGATTGGGGTGCAAAGTTTTAATGCTCAACATTTACAGACTTTAGGACGGATTCATTCTCCTGAACACGCTTTAACGGCAATTCAACAAGCAAAATCGGCAGGATTTCAACGTGTTAATGTCGATTTAATGCACGGTTTACCACAACAATGTATTGAGCAAGCCATCGAAGATTTACACTTGGCGATTGATGCAGGTGTAACGCATTTATCTTGGTATCAACTGACGATTGAACCCAATACGGTCTTTTATCGTACACAGCCAACCTTACCTGTCGATGATGTGTTAGCGGATATTCAACAACAAGGCGAACAGGTATTACGACAAGCAGGCTTTATTCAATATGAAGTTTCTGCTTGGCGAAAAGAACAGCCGAGCCAACATAATCTGAATTATTGGCAATTTGGTGATTATATCGCCATTGGTGCAGGGGCTCATGGCAAAATTACCTTAGCTGATGGCATTTATCGCTATCAAAAAACACGTTTGCCTAAAGATTATTTAGCCAAACAACCTGCTGAATCTTTACAATTTAATCGTATTGATGAAGATGATTTGCCCTTTGAATTTATGATGAATGCGTTACGATTGCTTGATGGTGTACCAAAGACATTATTTGAACAACACACAGGGTTAGCTTATCAACACATTGAACCTATCATACAACAGCTACAAGCGAAACAGCTATTAGAACCACATCCACAGCAGTTACGTTGCACGCCTTTGGGACAACAATTTTTAAATGATGTGTTAAATTATTTCTAAGCATGACTCAAGATGAAGTAACCATTTAAAAATAAAACAGTATTTTTAGCCTAAAAAATGGCTAAATCTTGATTTTTCTCATTTTAAATGGTAAATGTGAAATATCAGAATGCTCTAGAATTTCCTTTAATTTAAAGTACTTCATTTTACTTTTTTGAAAACTGGCATATTTTTTGTAAATATTGTATAATTCATTTATCAAATGTTATTATTTTGTAATACCTATTAAATTAAACGGACGATTCCTGTCGTTGAGTGTTTTATGAAAATCCAAAAACTTAATCTTAGTCAAACCGATTTATTAAGTGCTTGCCAATTTCCGCTCTTACTAGGCATAACTTCGTCCAATAATCAGCTTAAAAATTTAATTCGCTATACTGCAAAGGTATTACAAGTCGGTCATGCCCTATTATTTTTTAAACATGAGCCTTATATTTGGTATTATTTTAATAATGAACTGTTTGCAATAGAACAAAAAAATATCCATAGTTTTGAAGATGATTTCCAACATCATATTCAACTTGATGAAACACACCCATCTTACAGCAAAGTTTTACAATATTTACAACAATTTGGCGATTATCAACGTGCGGTCGGCTTTAATTTCCAAGGACATGAACAATATGTTTCATTAATCGATATTCCAAATTTTACCAGCGATGCGATGAGTTTTGGTCATGTTATTTTTTTTGATGAACGTTCAGAACCTTTTACTGCTTTACAAAAAGAACTCGTCTTAGAATATTGTTTAGGCTTGGTGCATTATCTTAAATTAAAACAAGATTATGTCGAATTAAAAGAGTTATATGAACAACAGCAAGCCTTAAATTTTAGTCAAACTAAATTTTTATCGATTATTTCCCATGATTTAAGAGCCCCTTTTCATGGTTTACTGGGATTTTCTGAAGTGCTTGCAACCGAATTGGAGCAACTGAATCCTAAAAGTGTCCAAGAAATAGCCACATATTTATACGATACATCAAAATCAACCTATCAACTGTTAGAAAATTTATTGCATTGGTCAATGGCTGAAGGCGGGCGTTTTGTGTATCACCCAATGCAATTTAAGCTCAAACAAGTTACAGATATTGTCTATGATGTGCTAAAACACATTGCTTTACAAAAAAATATTCAATTAAAGATGAATGTTCCATCTGATTTGTTTGTTTATGCCGATATGCACATGCTGACTTCAATCATTCAAAATCTATTATCTAATGCACTAAAATTTACCACAACCGATGGTCATGGAGAAGTAAGCCTTTCTGCTGAACTTGTCGAAAATAGCATTAAAATCAAAGTCAAAGATAATGGTTTAGGAATGTCTGCAGAACAATTAAAACAACTTTTTCAACCCCGTATTCGCATTAGTATGCACGGCACAGCAGGTGAAAAAGGCACAGGTTTAGGCTTATCTTTATCAAAACGTTTTGTTGAACTCAATCATGGTGAGTTACACGTTGAATCACAAGAAGGCAAAGGCTCATGTTTTACCTTAACTTTGCCTCGTTTTGCTGAAACAACTGCTTAATATGCTGTTATTTTAAACAGTTAAATCATTTTTCCTGAAAAATAATTTGCTTTTTTTATCATTCCTCTCTATAATACTGCTCCATGGAAGCGTGGCAGAGCGGTTTAATGCACCGGTCTTGAAAACCGACGAGGGTTCACGCCCTCCGTGAGTTCGAATCTCACCGCTTCCGCCAAATTTTAAGAGCCCTAATTTACCATTAGGGCTTTATTTATTTGGATAATAAATCAACAATTACACACAATTCTATATCTTTTCCTCTCCGCTTTCGTGAATTAATGTTAAAATACTGGCTTTCTGATTGACTAATTGATTCGCCATGTCTAAATCTAAAAATGTTTATGCCTATACCTTATCGCCTGTCCTTTATGAAGTGTCAGAACAAGAACA
>JBHACK010000034.1:0-3791 GCA_041854545.1 Acinetobacter sp.
CTTAGGACAAACACATTTTAGTCAAGTTTATATCTATGATATTATGACAGAACAAAAAGTTTGTGATACACCTTATTATTTTATTAATGTAGCAGAAAGAAGACAGTATTTAAATATTGAGTTAAGTAAGGGTATTCAAGAGTATGATTTTATTGATAACTATTCACAAAGACAAATATATAATCCAAAAGATGGCGATATTTTATTAGATTCAAAATCTTTATTATGCGATGTTGATATATGACATGAACCAATATTGGATAGTTCATTATTTTTCTCAGATAGACTAGCCAATGCGTTGCTTGATTCAGGATTTACCAAAGAACAACTTGGTTTAATTCGTTGTGTGATTCAATAGTTTTTTACTTTTTTAATTTAGGAGTTTATAAAATGACAGGTGAATCTTTAGCATTTCAATTTTAGAATTCTTTCAAGCCAAATCTTAAAAATAACGCCTTTTTAGCCCAATCTATGCTATAATTTAACACCATTTTTTGTTTAATTTTTAAGTGAATGATTGCCAACAACATTGGCGTACACATCACTAAGGAGTTTGCATGAGCGTATCGGAAATCCGACCGATTGCGATTGAAGATGAGTTGAAAAACTCTTATCTTGATTATGCCATGAGCGTTATTGTTTCTCGTGCGTTGCCCGATGTACGAGATGGATTAAAACCAGTACACCGCCGTGTATTATACGCCATGCACGAACTAGGCAACGATTATAATAAACCTTATAAAAAATCTGCTCGTGTTGTTGGTGATGTAATTGGTAAATATCACCCTCATGGCGATAGTGCTGTTTATGAAACCATTGTTCGTATGGCACAAGATTTTAGCCTACGTTATTTATTGGTCGATGGTCAAGGAAACTTCGGTTCAGTCGATGGCGATAGTGCGGCGGCGATGCGTTATACCGAAATCCGTATGCAAAATATTACCCATAATTTACTGATTGATTTAGATAAAGAAACGGTAGATTGGGAAGATAACTACGACGGTTCAGAACGTATTCCGCAAGTATTGCCGACACGCATTCCAAATTTATTGGTTAATGGTTCAGCAGGGATTGCCGTGGGTATGGCGACCAATATGGCACCGCATAATATGACAGAAGTGGTCAATGCCTGTTTAGCTTATATTGATAATCCACAGATTAGCGTAGAAGGTTTAATGCAACATATTTCGGGCCCTGACTTTCCAACAGGGGGCGTGATTTATGGTAAATCAGGCATTGTTGATGCGTATCGTACAGGGAAAGGGCGTTTGCATATTCGTGGTAAATACCATTTTGAGCAAGATGAAAAAACAGGACGTACCATCATTGTCTTTACTGAAATTCCATATCAAGTCAATAAAGCCAAAGCAATCGAACGTATTGCCGAATTAGTCAAAGAGAAAAAATTAGAAGGCATTTCTTTATTACAAGATGAATCTGATAAAGAAGGTATGCGAATTGCAATTTACCTAAAACATGGTGAAAATGCTGAAGTTGTCGTCAATAATTTATTTTTAAATACCCAATTAGAAACCAGTTTTAGCATTAATATGGTGTGCTTAGATAAAGGGCAACCTAAATTAATGAATCTTAAAGATATTATTGGGGCATTTATCCATCACCGTCAAGAAGTGGTTACACGTCGTACTTTATTTGAATTGCGTAAAGCCCGTGAACGTGGACATATTTTAGAAGGTTTAACGGTTGCCATTTCTAATATTGACCAAATCATTGAAACCATTAAAACGTCTTCCAATCCAACGGAAGCTCGTGAGCGTTTATTAGCAGGAAATTGGCAAGCTGGCGGTGTCTTAGCCTTATTGGATAAAGCAGGGCAGACATCAATCCGTCCAGATGTGATTGAAGGTGAAGACCCAAATCGTCCATTTGGTTTAAATGGTGATGTCTATCATCTTTCACCTGCACAAGTGCAAGCGATTTTAGAGTTACGTTTACACCGTTTAACAGGCTTAGAACAAGATAAATTACATGCTGAATACAGCGAAATTTTAGCGTTAATTCAACATCTTGATAATATTTTAAATGACTTTAGCTTGTTGATGAATATTATTCGTGAAGAATTAGCCGAAGTAATTCAGCAATATGGCGATGCTCGCCGTACAGAAATTATTGAATCTCGTGTGGACTTTAGCCGTGAAGATTTAATTCCTGAAGAACAAGTGGTTTTAACTGTTTCACAAACAGGTTATGCAAAAACGCAACCGCTTTCAGATTATCAAGCCCAACGCCGTGGCGGTCGTGGTAAATCTGCAACCAGCATGAAAGAAGATGATTTTATTCAACATTTAATTGTGGCATCAAATCATGCAACAGTTTTATGCTTTACCAATGTAGGCAAAGTGTATCGTTTAAAAGTCTATGAAGTGCCGATTGCATCTCGTGGAGCAAAAGGTCGTCCAATGGTCAATTTATTACCATTAGATGCTAATGAAAGCATTACTGCGATTTTACCTGTTAAAGATTTCCCAGAAAATCATTATGTATTTATGGCGACGGCATCAGGTACTGTAAAACGTGTGGAATTAGAACAATTTAGCAATGTTCGTTCCAATGGTTTGCGTGCTTTAGAATTGGCAGAAGGAGATACTTTAATCGGTGTTGCTATTACCGATGGTCAGCAACAAATCATGCTATTTAGCAATGAAGGTAAAGCGATTCGTTTTGCTGAAACCGATGTGCGTGCTATGGGGCGTTCTGCTAAAGGCGTGCGTGGTATGCGTGTAACCTTGCCAGTTGGTGCTTTAGATAGCGATGATGTAGAGTTGGAAGATGACAGCAATGAGCAAGAAGATGGCGAAGAAAACAGCAATATCATCAGCCGTATCGTATCGCTTGTGGTTGTGCCTGAAACAGGTGAAGTATTATGTGCTAGTGCCAATGGTTATGGTAAACGTACACCTGTAGATGATTTCCCAACCAAAAAAACGTGGCGGAAAAGGCGTGATTGCGATTAAAACCAGCGAACGTAATGGTGAATTAGTGGGAGCTGTAGCGATTGATGAAAGCAAAGAAATGCTGTTAATCTCTGATGGCGGAACGTTGGTGCGTACTCGGGCGTCTGAAGTGGCAACCGCTGGACGAAATACGCAAGGCGTACGTTTGATTCGTTTAACAGACAATGAAACTTTAGTTGGTGTGGTGTCGATTGAAGCGGTTTCAAATGATGATGAAATCCTTGATGAAACTGAAGAGAGCGAACATAGCGAAACAACAGCGGAAAGCTAATATTGTACCAATAAAAAAGCCCAATTCTTTAAAAATTGGGCTTTTTGTTATACGCTATTTTAGAAAATTAAGCCTACAAATAAGAAACTTGCACCTAATGCCAAATAACTCAACATTCCCACTTTTTCTTGTCTTTGACGTTGAGCACGAATATCCGCCCATACGATATAAATAAAGCCTAAGGCAATTCCAAAAGATGCGATATTCACTAAGGTTAATAAATGATTACGCCCTAATAAAGAAATCATCGCACATACAAAAAAGATAATACTGGTTAATTGAATAGAAGGCGTTGTCGGTGATTGTTTAAACCATGTTTGCACAGGTTTTGGCGTAAGATTCATTTCATTCATTGATTCAAGTAACTTAAGTGATGATAACATAAAGCCATTAATACCACTTAAAATCGCCCCAGTCATTGCCAAGGTCAAAATAAACATTCCCAAATAACCTGTATGTTGGCGAATGCCTTCCCCTGTTGCCCATACCGATTGGCTAATGGCGGTATAATCAAACGCAAAATTTAATGCGGTAAAATAATTCAC
>JBHACK010000035.1:0-5928 GCA_041854545.1 Acinetobacter sp.
ACTTGCTAATATTCAAGTAATTTTATAAGATGGCGGTATTGATTCTAATATCGCCATTTTTTGATGTTTGGAGTAAAAAATGTTTAAACTTGCTTTAAAAACTGCCCTTTGTGGCACAATTGCATTGATGACGGCTAGCTTTACTCAAACCACTTGGGCTTGTGCAACAAATGACCATGGCTGTATCTATCACAACATCATTTTGCCACATGAACAGCGAATGCGAGAAGCACAGGCTCAAGCACAAATACTCTATGAGCCGATTGATTTTACTCCAGCTCCGATATTACTCGACCAAGGTAAATTTGCAGTTGCTCTAAGTCCTAGCACAGGGGCAGTAGGTGCATCGAGTTTTGCTTGGAAAGACTCCGCAACACATCATCGACTTATGGTCGGACACGACACCTTTGCTTTAGCATCTTGTATTTCCAAAACAAGGGGTGAGCCAATTTCATCCTTTACACTAAAAAACGCGGACAAATTTGTTAAAAAATACAGTAAAAAAAGCGATTGCCAAGTCGTCAAAGAAAGTTCCCCTGTGAATGAAAGTTTGGTTGCCGTACTCAAAGGTCAATTACCAAATGGCAAATATCAGCTATTTATGGCAACCCGCCCAAGTAACAGCTATCTATTTGACCAACTACAACCAGAATTCAAATCGCTAGTAGAGACTTGTCAGGCTCAAGCAACAAATTGCGAAATTGTTGGGCAGTTTGGCAATGAGACTGAGTTGTATTAGTTTTTTGATTAAGCTATATTGTTTAACCTAGTTTTTTAAGCAATCAATAATTATTGGTTGCTTGTTAAAGTGAACTGGCTTGCAATAATATAATGTTGAAAGCAGATACAAAACATAATAAAACACTATAAATCTCAACATATTAAGCAAGAAATAGACTTATCATTTCTCTTAATTTAACGTACAATAAATTATCTTTCATGTTAAATAAAGGTAAAAACACATGGGCTTTTTTGATTTTGTAAAAGGCATTGGTAGCAAAAATACAGCTGAACCAGCACCACAACCTACACCAGCGGTAGAACCAACTGAACCAGTTGAGCCATCTGCACAAGAAGTTGCAAACCAATTATTAGGTCATATTCAAAGCTTAGGTTTAGAAATTGCAGGTTTATCTGTTAGTTACAATGGCGAAACTGATTTAGCAACGATTCGTGGTGAAGTACAATCACAAGCTGACCGTGAAAAAATCATCTTAGCTGTGGGGAATATTGACCATGTTGCACGTGTGGACGACCAAATGACGGTTGCGACACCAGAGCCAGAAAGCCAATTTTATACAGTTAAATCAGGCGATAATTTATCAAAAATTGCTAAGCAATTTTATGGTGATGCGAATAAATATCCTGTTATTTTTGAAGCAAATAAACCAATGCTTAAAAGTCCAGATGCGATTTTTGTGGGTCAAGTATTGCGTATTCCGCCACAAGCATAAGTTAAGCATTTAGCCAAAAATCACAGTTGTTATGACTGTGATTTTTTTTACATTGAAAAATAAAAAATCACAAGAGAATGAAAAAAATTAGGGTATCCTGACATTAAATATATTTTAAATATTCTCTCCTAAAATAATAGCCGTAACGCCCTGTCTATGCTACAATCAAAGGGAAAAACCCTTTTTTCCTGCCAAAATTTTAGGCATAGATTTACATAAAAAATAGGAAGAACAACATGAATCCATCTCGCTATATTCATATTTACATTGCCAAGCAATGTCGAGAAGATGCAAAAACGTTTAATTTACTTGAACAACTGGAAAAATTCAGGTGTAGGGTCGAGCGTGACCAGAATCTGATGTTATTTGAAGTATTTGAATTTCCTTATCAAATTCGCAAATATTTTGCTTATCAATATCGTTTAGTTACGCATATTGCCGATGTGCCATATCAAGGCAAATTATATCGTATTTTAACTTTTTTAAAAATTTATCATCGTGGCGATAAAAGTTATGAAAAATGGTATATTAATGCACGCCAACATGGTAATTTTATTTATAAACAACGTAATATTGACCAAGAAATTCAAGAATTATTACCAACCTTAGCAAAACAAAATTTACAATGTGATGAAAATACACAAGATTATAAACATCTATTAGCCACTTATAATGTTGATTTATTAAATTTATCACAACAAATTAAAGAATATTATGATGAAACGCCAACATGGCGATATGAACTTGCACCGAATTTAACCGCAAATAAACAAGAATCAACTTTAAATACGATTTTATCCAATACGGTTGAAGAAAAAAATAGTATTTTAAATTTTGACAATCAACATATTATATCAACACTTCCGCCATTTAAACAGTATGAGCCTTTTATTTATCATCAACAGATTCAATGTGCCATGCAACATCACCCGCATTGGCTCGGTTTAGAACATGAAAAAAATAGCGATTATAATCGTAAAATTCCATTAGAATTTACCTTAGATGAAACATTATGGAAATTAAGCCAAAAAACAAAATTACCTTTTCAATTAAATGATTTTCAACAACAATGTATTGAAAAATTATTTAATCATTATCAAGTTTATCCATTTGTTGCACAAGCAGGGCAAAATGTTGGAAAAACCACATTATTAGCCTTATTATATGCCCATTTTTATTTTAAACAGGGGATTAATTCTACTTTGCCGTGTTTATTTTTATGTGAAGAACATGAAGTCGAATCCTTACGCCAAGATATTAAAGCCTATATTCAATTAACTCAACAATGGTTAAGTTTGGAACAAACTCAAAAAATATCTTTGGATAGTTTATTACAACAATCTTGTGTGAGTTTAAAACAGTATTTACTCAATCATTTAGACGATGAACAGAAAAAACGATTCCCTGAAGAAAATTATATTGATGAGTTTCGTTTTATTCAACTTTATCAAAAAACATTTAATAGCCAAACTAATCACCAAAATAGTGAATTAGAAAAACACGCTGTTTTAGCGTGGAATATTATTCAATATTGTATTAAAGGAAAAAATAGTGATGAAGAAGCCTTAAAATGGCAACATGAATGGGTAACAGGGCAAGAATTTCAACTGATTTATGATAAAGTGTGGAAAAATTGGTACGCACTTTTAACCCAAAAACAGCATACACAAAATCAAAATTTTTGGGATTTACAAGATTTAATTACTTATATTGACCAACAAGAAATTAATTTAACGCCATATTCTGCTTTATTATGCGACCAAAGTCATTTATTTTCTGAAATTGCATTAAGTGTGATTTTAAAACAAAATATTTGGTTAAAACAAGGTTATTTGGATTCAATTCAGCAAATTCCATTAATTTTTATGTATTTGCCACATCCAAATGAATATTTTAATCCTTGGAAAAATCATTTGTATCGTATTTTACAAGATATGCTACAAATGAATCAAAGCGAATTAAGCCGTCCTTTAGAACCGATTGTGCCATTTCATTATCAGGCTCAACAAACGGCAATTACCGCAGTATTTCAGCCCCATTATCAGCAGTTAAATTTAACAAAACGAGAACAAACCACAACTGCTCAATTTGAATCGATTACGGCAATCAAAGTTTATGCAGTCGCCCCTGAACAAGAGTTAATGTTGCCATTATTACAACAACATTATATTCCTTGGGTGATTGATGATGGTATTCACCCAACGCATTCAAATTTATATCAACAGCGTTTAAACTTTGCATTATCAAAGTTACCTGTAAAACATAATGCGGTGATTTTAGCAAATTTTGAAGGATTATTATCGGATTATTTACATGAGCAAACACATTTTACGCAATTAACTGCAATACAACGTTATCGTTTAGAATGTTTATTGCATTATTTAGAAACGGCATTACAACAAAGTATTGATGAAATTTATTTAATTTGTTCAAATGAGCAGGAAATTAACCTTTGGCAAGCCTTTTTTCAACACCCTGCCATTGAGTTTAAATCGCTTAATCGTGAAATGTTATTGCCATATTCAAATGTTCATGCGTTAAAACCTGTTGAAGAACAATTCGATATTTTATATTATTTAGAGCAATTAAAACATTATCGTGAAATTGATTTAACGATTTTAACGGCAAAAGTACAGTATTTTAAACAGTATTTTAGATTTGATGATGCGTCAGATTTTACCGCTATTTTATATTATGCTCAAGGAAAAATTGATGAGTTTTTTAAGGAGTTTTTTACACATCGTTATCGTTATAAAATGATTTCGTTGTTAATTGTTTTACATCGTTTAGATTATTTATTAACCTATAAGGCATTAATTCCAACATCTATGAATTTGCATTTGCAATGTTTGGAATTAATTTATCAAATCCCTTGTTCTAAAGCATGGTTTAAGCAGTATTTAAATGTTTTAGAAAAAATGTTGGATACTAATGCTTATATGCATAGCCAACATATTTTATGGTATTATTTTTGGCAAGAGATTCACACAAAATTATATGAGAAATTTATTTCTTCTGATGAATGGATTGAGCCAGAATACCATATAGAATATTATCAAGCAATTTATCAAGCCATGTTGCCCTTGGTTCAACAGCAGAAGATTTATTCTTTATTGGTTTGGGCATCGTTACATTTTAAATTAGCATTATATTCACAAGCGGTTCAGTTATGGGATACCGCAGTACAGCAAAATATTATTGCGGATTATCCGTGTGAATATCATCATGCTTATGTTCAAACGTTGATGGATTTAAATCAGCGTTTAGATTATATATTTAAATTTGATTCTACTTTTATTATACAGGAATTGTTAGCCATGAATTTAAATGAATTACCAAATGATGTTTGGAAAAAAATTTTAAGTCATTTACATGAAGATGATGATTTAGAATTGGTGTTAAAACATTTATTACCAAGTATTGATAATCAGCAAACCTTAGACCGATTATATTATTTTGTAAAAGATGTTAATCGTGAAAGTGATGCGTTTACATTGCGTGTTCAACGATTTAAAACCTTACACGCGTGTTTAACCAGTGATTGGTTTGTGATTGAAGACCGTTTAGAGAAAAATACCGTTACAGTAACGCCTGATGAGTTACGTCATAATGTGATGTTACAATGGCAAAATGCAAATAGTAATAATAAAGCACGCACCAAAACCAAAGTTAAACCGCCTTATTCATTTAATGAAGAAACGATTGATATTTTATATGCTTTAAATTTAAACCCAGCATTTTATGTTGTGAATACACCTGAAGAATGGAAAAAATATCAGGAAAATGACCGTATTCAACGTGTATTTGAATTATTAACAGGGATTTTCGCCCTTAAAAAAGATGATGATATTGCATGGCGAACCAGTTTTAATTCGATTCGTGCTTTATGTTGTTTAATGGAGAAAAGCCCGAATTTAGAATTGCCATTAAGTTTATATATGCAAATATTGGCAGAAAATACGCCAAAAGATTTTTTATTTAATTTTGCGATTCAACGTATTGCGGTTGTATTAACACGCATTCAATTATTTGAAACTGATGATGAAGAATTAGCAGAGCAAATTCAACGTGTAAATACGAAGTTTAAAAAGGCATTACAAGAAATTAAAGTTGAAGAATTGGAATTAGAACCGCCAATTTTAAAACAAACCAGCGAATTAATGGCATCTATTTTAGCGATTTCACCGCAAGAAAATGCGATTTTGCAACAAATGGAGCGTGAAGAAAAAGCCGAGCAAGCACGTTTAGAGGCAGAACGTTTGGCGAAAGAGTTGGCAGAACAAGCAGAAAAAGAGCGTATTGCCCGAGAATTAGCAGAGCAGGAACGCCTTGCACGAGAGCAAGCAGAGCAAGAACGTTTAGCAAAAGCGTTGGCGGAGCAACAACGTTTAGCCGAAGAACAAGCGGAAAAAGAGCGTATTGCTCAAGAATTGGCGGAGCAGGAACGCCTTGCACGAGAACAAGCGGAGCAGGA
>JBHACK010000036.1:0-5251 GCA_041854545.1 Acinetobacter sp.
GCAACTGGCAGTTTGGAGATGTTTATTAGTCATGAAGAAGCAAGCGAAGCATTTGTAGCGGTACTCAAACTAACTGGCGAACTAGAAAAACCGTTAATCAAATATCTCGGACTATTTCGTAGCGAAGGACGAGATTTAAGCTACAAACGCTTAGCAAAACTTATTAATGAAATCGCTCCAGACATTGTCGCAGGACAAATTCAACGTAACCGCCACACATACCCTGCACCAAAAAAGGCATGGGTCTGGGCAATTAATGTGATGTTGGAACGTCGAGAACTGGGCAAACTTCAACTGCCACTCAAAAATCACGGCTACTTATACGAAGTCATTAGCAGTTACAAAGAAGATGAGCCATATCACCAATCACACGATAGTCATTCTGCCCAAACTGTTTATAGTGCTCCATCAATGTTGGAAAAAATTCAACAAAAACAGCAGAAAACAGATTATGAAAGACATCTTGAAGAACATGAACAAATGAAACATCAGCCACTCGCACCTGATGTAAAAGACTTATTTTCATTCATAAGCAAGATGAATCAAGAGAAAGAACCACGCACACTCAAGGGAATCCCAGTTGAACAATTGCCTGCATACTTGATGGGCAAACGTACAGAAGGCGAAACCCTTGAAGACTGTTATCAACGACTTAAAAAACTTGAACCCGAAGAGGAGAAAGAAAATGGCGAAAAAACGCAGTAAATCAACCATCACCCCTTGCCAAAGCAAGGCGGAGGTGATGGAAAACATCACTCAAATCGGTCTAAAGCAACGTGAAATCTCACGACTTGAAACTGAATTGAATGACAAAATCGCTCAACTTACCGAGCAATATAAAGATGACATCTTAAAACTACAGGTTGATGTCGAAACTTTGACCCATCAAGCCCAAATTTGGTGCGAACAAAACCGAAATAGTCTTCTTGAAGATAAAGGTAAAACCGCTAATCTCTTAACAGGCGAAGTATCATGGCGTTATCGTCCTGCTAAAGTAGTTTTATCAGAGAAAGAAGCTCAAGTTATTGAACAACTGGAACAGCAAGGCTTAACGCAATTCGTTCGTGTCAAAAAGAATGTGAACAAAGATGCAGTTCTTGCTGACCCACAAGCTGTCAAAGACATTGCAGGTATTACCATTGTCAGCAATGTTGAAGACTTTATCATCACCCCATTTGAATTGAATGTGGATTAACTAACCACAGGAGTTTTTTATGAACAAAACTCAACTTATTCAACACATCACTGAACAAGCAGGCTTGACTAGACAACAAGCAACTTCAGCAGTAAAAGCAGTTGAAACCGCAATTATTGATGAACTTGTGCAAAATGGTGAAGTATCATTATTTGGTTTAGGGATATTCAACATAAAACAACGTGTAGAACGTACAGAATGCAACCCAAAATAGTGAATAATCATCAAAAAATGTCTTAAATCAACCCCTAAACATAACAAAAGCACCTTAAATCAACGTTTAAGGTGCTTTTTTATAAGGAAATTAAGCAATGAATGAAGAAATCCCACGCAAAAATTTTAAAGGCTGTCTAAAGCTAACATTCATCGAACACGGCGATGATGTAAAGGTAAAACTCACAGCTTATCAGGACTGGAAACACAATGGCACAAAGATTCTAAAAAAACAACGCATCTACCATGTCAATGTCTATGTTAAGTTAGCAAATGATGAAACATTACTCGTTACAAGCAATGTAATGACCAAGATTGACCACCGCCAAGTTGCTGACTTTCTTAAGATTGCGTGGAAAAATGCAGTTGCAGACATCAATGAGCCAATCAAACTCTTTGATAGCTGCTTAACCCTGTCAGCATAGGAGCAACTATGGCAAAACCAACGCTGGATAAACGCAAAAAGCAAATACAGCTGATTCACATCGCTAAAAACAAGCTCAACTTAGATGATAACACCTACCGAGACATCTTACTCAGCACAACTGGCAAAGAAAGCACCAAAGATATGACCATCACAGAACTGGAGAACGTTATCACACGGCTCAAGCAACTTGGCTTTAACATAGAAGTCAAGAAAAAAGCAGGTGCTGACGAACTTGCAACCAACGCACAATGTAAAATGATTCGCCATCTTTGGCAATCGCTACATGATGCAGGGCAAGTCCGCAACTCAAGCGAACAAGCCTTGATAAAATTTGTGCAACGCCATATCCCCAGTGCCACAACTTTGGAACAGCTCAGCAAATATTACGCAGGTAACATCATCGAAAACTTGAAAAAATGGTGCAAACGAGCAGGAATCCAACACTAAACCCACCACCAAAGCCCATCAAACGTTGATTTGATGGGCTTTTTTCATGGTTACGCACAACAGCGTACAAAACACGCTACTACGCACAGAAACGCTTGCTATGTGTGCCAAACAGAGCGAATATGTGCGTACACAAAGCAATAACACACTAATTTTAAAGGTGATATTATGTCAGACGTAAATTTTTTAGACGTGCAACTTAATGCAGAAACATACAAGCTCAACATTCAACGTGCAGAACAATATTTGCAAGCACTAAACGAAGATTTAAACAATCTCAAAAACGTTGAAAACCCAACCCAAGCCCACCAAATTTTACTGAAGCTATATACGGATAAACTGGTAGATGCAATTAAAATCCTAAACTAAACCCCAAACAAGCCCTAGAAATAGGGCTTTTTTCTTGGTACAAAAAACAAAAGCGACAAAAAGTCGCTTTTCTTCATCGCATTTTGCTCAAAATCAATTTTGACTGCACAAAATCGATTATTTACAAGCAAAATTACTCAAAAACAATTAACATTGCACATTCTGCAAAAAAATTTCATTTTTCTTCCCATTTCTTCCAACAATTTCCAAAATCTTCCCAATTTATAACAAAAATTTTATTTAATTATAATATTAGGGTTCAGAGTTGGTATGCTTGGCATTGCTTGAGTGAAACTACTCATACCAAAGAGAACACCAAACATAAGCATGGCAAATTTATTCATCATCTTTACTCCTTGTGTTCTGGTTCAGCTAAAAATTGTTTGACACGTTTTACAAAATCTTCATGAAACTGAAAAATTGCTCCATGTCCTGAATTTTCATAAATATGTAATTGAGCATTAGGCAATCGTTTTGCTAAATCATATGAATTAATGGTTGGTACCATACGGTCATGGTCGCCATTAATCACCAAGACAGGCAAGGTAAATTGTGATAAATCTGCTGGTTGTTCTTGTCCCCATACTTTAATTGCTTTTAATTGTGTTCGTAAATTTCGCCATTTTGCTGGTACATCACGATTTTCTTGTCGTTCTTGCAAGCGATTTAAAAATGCTTTGGCTGATGTTTTGCCACTTTCAGATGAGTTAAAAAATAAGAAATATTTTGGGTCAACACCCTTGATTCGTCCTTTCACAATATCTTTATATGTCAAACCAACCACATCACTAATCCCTTGACCACCACGACCGCCAGTCCCTGCTAACACAATTTTACGCACTAAATTTGGTTTTATTGCCATCAATTCTTGTGAAATAAATCCCCCCATTGAAAAGGCAACAATATCAATTTTTTCATAACCTAATGCTTGAATAAAAGCAAGGCTGTCTTGTGCCATTTCTTGAATCGATTGAGCATCTTTACCTGTTGTTGCACCAACGCCTTTATAATCAAAACAGATAATTTCATGTTCTTGAGCGAGTGCATCCATAATGCGTGGGTCGCAATTATCTAAATTTGCTGTTAGGTGATTGAAATAGATAATTGGAACCGCTTGTGGCTTACCTAAACGGCGATAGGCATAAGTAATTCCGTTATCAGCTGTAATATATTGCGTTGGTACAGTTGCATAATTTGTATAGATTTGAGTTGCTTGTACTTGTGTAACCGCTGTTGGGGTCGTTGATTGCATTTCAGTTGGTTGAGCAATCGCCATTGTGCTTAGACTTAAGCCTAAAAATAAAGCAGATAATTTTTTCATCAATCTTACCATCATATGTGAATACTTCAAGTTTATAAGTTTAAACTTTTGGAAATGATAGGCAAAGTATAGCATAATCCATTTGATTATCCATACCGAACATCAAGGGAAAAATCTATTTTATTGATGGGGATTTTCTATCTTAAACAACGCTCAAGCAAAATGTCATCATTATCCATAATTTTTTATTATATTTATCAAAAAGTTAAAAGGTAGGAATTTCTTCCTACCTTGCAGATAACAACAGAAAAATACTTAATCCTGTTCACAATATGGATTATCAATCCCTAATTTAGCTAAGATTTCGATTTCCAAGCCTTCCATTTCTTCTGCATCTTCATCGCTTAATTCATGGTCATAGCCCAATAAATGCAATACGCCATGCACCACTAAATGGGTAAAATGTGCGGTTGCCGATTTTTGTTGTTGTTCCGCTTCTGCCAACACGACAGGAATACAAATCACTAAATCACCCAAAGGATACTGTGCTAACTCATCGACAATATCGGCTGGAATTTCGCTAGGAAAAGATAACACATTGGTTGGTTTATCTTTTTGGCGATATTGATGGTTTAGGGTTTGGCTTTCCTGTTCATCAACACAGGCAATGCCTAATTCAACATCGCCTGCAAATTCAATCTGTTCTAAGGTCGTGCGAATCGCTTGTAATACCTTTTCTTCATCAATCATCAACGCTGGCGATTGTACATCTTGCTGTAAATATAAATCAATGTTCATCGTCTGTTCCTTGATGTTGAATATCAGCTTTACGGTCATTTTCTGCAATTAAGGCTTGCTGTAAGGCTTTGCGTTCGGCTCGTTTTTCGGCACTAATACGTTGTTGTTCATCATCAAATTTGTCGTAGGCTTCTACAATTTTTTGTACTAATTGATGACGTACCACATCTCGAGAGTGGAAACGAGTAATATGTATTTCTTTAATATTTTCCAATACTCTTAAGGCTTGAGCTAAGCCCGATTGTTGCCCGCGTGGTAAATCCACTTGCGTAATATCGCCTGTAATCACTGCACGAGAGCCAAAGCCTAAACGGGTTAAAAACATTTTCATTTGTTCAGGCGTCGTATTTTGGGCTTCATCTAAAATCACAAAAGAATGATTTAAGGTACGCCCACGCATATAGGCAAGTGGTGCAACTTCAATAATTTGACGTTCTATCAACTTAGCGACTTTTTCAAAGCCCAACATTTCATATAAAGCATCATACAATGGGCGTAAATAAGGGTCAATTTTTTGGGTTAAATCCCCCGGTAAAAAGCC
>JBHACK010000037.1:0-12726 GCA_041854545.1 Acinetobacter sp.
ATAATGTTATAATAGACACAGTTGTTATAATGTTGGTCTTTTACACAAGCCCAAGTGGTTTGAGTAAAGCTAGCCGTTATCAATGCGATTGTGCCACAAAGGGCAGTTTTTAAAGCAAGTTTAAACATTTTTTACTCCAAACATCAAAAAATGGCGATATTAGAATCAATACCGCCATCTTATAAAATTACTTGAATATTAGCAAGTGATTAATTCAAATAATCTTTTAACTTTCTCGCCTGTTCTTCTGCATTACCTGTATAGGTAGCAGGGGTTAATTGAGCTAAGCGTTCACGCTCACTGCTTGGTACGGTCGCTAATTCATCACCATTGACAAAATTTACCATCATTTCACGGGTCATCGCTTGACCACGAGTTAAGGCTTTTAATTTTTCGTATGGTTTTTCAACGTTATAACGACGCATTACTGTTTGAATTGGTTCTGCCAAAACTTCTTGAGCATTGTCTAAATCTTCAAGTAAACGGTCAGCATTTAACTCCAATTTGCCAATGCCTTTTAAACACGCATCAAATGCGATTAAACTTTGTGCAAAACCAACGCCCATATTACGCAATACGGTAGAATCTGTTAAATCACGTTGCCAACGAGAAATTGGTAATTTTTCGCCCAAATGAGCCAACACCGCATTGGCAATCCCTAAGTTACCTTCTGAATTTTCAAAATCAATCGGATTGACTTTGTGTGGCATGGTTGAAGAACCCACTTCACCTTCTTTTAATTTTTGTTTGAAATAACCAAGTGAAATATAACCCCACACATCACGGTTAAAGTCAATTAAAATGGTATTAAAACGGCGTAATGCGTCAAATAATTCCGCCATATAGTCATGCGGTTCGATTTGTGTAGTATATGGGTTAAAGGTTAAACCTAAACTTTCCACAAATCCTTGCGAATGTTTTGCCCAATTAATTTCAGGATATGCCGATAAATGAGCGTTGTAGTTGCCTACTGCACCATTAATTTTGCCTAATAATTCAACAGATTTAAATTGTTGAATTTGGCGATGTAAACGGTAAGCCACATTTGCCATTTCTTTACCCAATGTGGTTGGGCTTGCGGTTTGTCCATGGGTACGAGAAAGCATTGGCTGGCTAGCGTGTTTTTCTGCTAAGTCCGCAATGGCATTGATAATTTTTTCCATGCTTGCTACAAGCACATCACGTCCAGACTTCAACATTAATGCGTGTGATAAGTTGTTAATATCTTCTGATGTACAGGCAAAATGGATAAATTCGCCTGCATTTTTTAACTCATCAATGTCGGCAATTTGTTCTTTTAAGAAATATTCAACCGCTTTTACATCGTGATTGGTAGTGCGTTCAATTTCTTTAATACGTTCTGCATCTTTTTCCGAAAAATTCGCTACAATCGCATCAAGACGAGCATTGGTTTCCGCTGAAAATGGTTGAATTTCTTGAATTTCTGGGTGATTGGCTAAGGCTTGTAACCAACGAATTTCAACCGTTACACGGGCATGAATTAAACCAAATTCTGAAAGATATGGGCGAAGTGCATCACATTTAGACGCATAACGTCCATCAAGCGGTGAAAGTGCAGTTAGAGCGGATAAGGTCATGGGATTTTCCTATAAATCAATCATGAAAAATTAGCATTATTATAACAAAAGTTTAGAGCATATTCATTCAGCAAAATCATTTCACCTGCTCACTCAACCACATTTTTAAAATGATGATGATTCAACCATCTCTAAAGCAAGAATAGACACATCTTCATCAATCTTAAATTTAACATCAACATTGGCAAATTTCATTGCATAGACACGATTGGGGTCATGTTGATAGGCAGGACGTGGGTCTAATGCCAAAATTTGTTCTAATTCATTGAGATGACGTAAAATAATTTTTTGTTGTTGCAATAAAGATTGCTTATGTTGCTCTGCATTCTCTGTCCAAAACACTCGTTTTAGTTGTGGTTGATGGTGAGCATAACCACTTTGTGCATCTGCAATCGCATCTGCATAATGTAAATAAGGTTTAATATCTAAAATAGGCGTACCATTGAGCAAATCTGCACCACTAACCTGTAAAAATAAACCATTTTGCCGTTGTTCTATGCCGAGAAAACGTACAACTGACAACCCAATCGGCGAAGGTCGATACATACTACGACTGGCAAACACCCCAATTTTTTCATTTCCGCCTAACCGTGGCGGACGAATTTGCGGACGAAATGCCGATGAATTTTTAGCAAGCTGTTTATTGTCATGAAAATGCCACATTAACCATAAATGGCTAAATTGTTCAATGCCTTCAAAGGCTTGAATGGTATTATATGGTGCAAGCAGTTCAATTTCTGCATAGACATCGACCAAATTAGGTTGGCGTGGAATGCCAAACTTTTCTTGATAAGGGGAATGCAGATACGCAATAATTGGCAAAGAAACAGATATATTCATCAGTTTTTTTTATAAGAAGAATCAGATATATTTAGTCTATCAAGATTCATTTTGATTTAAAATAGGCAGGTTATTTTTTTATGTTTGAGATTTGACAATGGCAGCTTATAACGTTGAACGTATCACCCATGTCCATCATTGGAATGATACTTTATTTAGTTTTAAAACAACACGAGATTCAACATTACGTTTTAAAAATGGTCAATTTGTAATGATTGGTTTGGAAGTAAATGGCAAGCCGTTAATGCGTGCCTATTCTATCGCCAGTGCTAATTATGAAGAAGAATTAGAATTTTTCTCAATTAAAGTGCCAAATGGCCCATTGACATCAATTTTGCAAAAAGTCAAAGTGGGTGATGAAATTTTAGTTTCTAAAAAACCAACAGGTACGCTCGTTCATGACGATTTATTACCGGGGAAAAACTTGTATTTACTGTCTTCTGGTACAGGTCTAGCTCCATTCTTATCGTTGATTCGTGACCCTGAAACCTATGAAAAATTTGAAAAAGTGATTTTGGTTCACGGCGTACGTTATGTTAGCGAATTAGCCTATCAAGATTTAATTTTAAATGAATTGCCAAATCATGAATTTTTCCAAGAATTAGGCATTCGTGAAAAATTAATTTACTATCCAACAGTTACTCGTGAAGAGTTCCATACTCGTGGTCGTGTAACGGAAGCGATTGAATCAGGTCAATTATTTGAAAAAATTGGTTTACCACGCTTTAACCGTGAAACTGACCGTGCAATGCTTTGCGGTAGCCCTGCATTCTTAAAAGATGTCGCTGCTTTATTGGACGCTCATGGCTTAAAAGAATCGCCACGCATGGGTGAATTAGGTGATTATGTGATTGAACGTGCTTTTGTTGAAAAGTAATTAAAAAATCATCGCATTTTCTATCAAAAACAAAGCCTATCATATTGATAGGCTTTATTTTTTTTGTTTAAGTGAATGAAACTAATTCACCGCTTCACAGAAATTATTCACTAAATTTCCTTCCACATCATAATATTTTAAGGTTGCTTGGTGTTTGTGTTGTTTCCAAATCGTACCGCCACCATTTAAACCATTTTCGGTGCTGTACTCTGCTTCATCCACTTGCTCTTGGGTTGGACGATGGAATACACCAACCACTCGCCATGCTGAATATTGTGCTTTATTTAACAACAATACTTGACCATCAACATTTAAACGAATTTGGTCAATATTATTTGCTAAAACAGTCGCTTGTTGCCCATTTTTGCAGACATATTGCTTACCAAGATTACGTTTCATTACAGGGGCATTGTATGCAGATGGTTTGCTATCACGCATTGAATCTGGGTTATACAAATCAATATTATTGGTAATGCTTGCTGTGTTTTGCATGACTGCCATTGGTGCATTATTCATTGCTGGCGGTTGGCTATTTGAAAAAACAGGGGCATTTTGAGCTGCCATACCTGACATTGCAACGCCTAATACGCCCATTGCAAGGGTCGCTTTTATTAATACATTCATATATTACTCTACTCGATTTCGTGGTTATCATGTTTCTTTTGAAGAGATTCCAAAAGATAACTGTTAAACACCATCATTTTTGTGAATTTTATCACAAAATTTCGTGATAGTTGATGTTTACCACGTTTTTATTTGAGATAAAAAGTTATCGTGTGCGAATATGTTTTATCTTATTTTACAATTTCGCTGTAGCACGCAGAGAATGTTTTTGCAACAGCATTGGCAACAATTTTGGTGCGTGCCGTTGGGTCTGTTGCAGCTTGGGTTAATTCAACCACAGTTACGCTTTGTGGGGCTTTTTCGCTTACACAACCACAAATGCTGGTTTCCATTTCGCTTTGTTTGGTTGCAGTCATAGTCGCTGCAAAAATACGCCAAGCATTGTTTGCTTGTAATTCTGTACGGCATTTTTGGTCAACTGCAAATTTAAATACGTTTGTACCAATATTTGTGGCGGTATTTAAACCATTTGCTACGGTTGTACCTGTACTACCCGTGCCAGTTGTTGTGCCTGTCGTACAAGCGGTTAATCCTAATGTTAAAGCTAACATTGAAAATAATGCAAAGTTTTTCATCTTACTACTCAAGTTTAGTGTTTGTCTTATTATTTTAACAGTATTTTTTTAATTCATGTATAAATTTGATGTTATTTTTACATTATTTTTTTAAATTGTTTTGTTTTTCTCTTTTTTAATTTAATGATTTTTAATATTTTTTATTTTAATCACTTTTTTCTTGACTGTTTACACGCCTTTTAAGAGATATCCATCTTATTTTTTACAAAAACCTGCAATATGGAGAGAATGTAATCATTTTGTCATCATAGTGTCATAGAATCATGTAATAATAGGCTTAGTTTTTTATTTTTGAGCGTTGTTTCATATGTCTCACCCTTCTCATTCGATAGAACATTCAAACCCCACACCGACGCCATCTCGTAATGTCGATATTCCTACTCCAAAATTATTTAAACCAATTTTTTTGTCAATTATTGTGGCAACGTTGGTGTATATTGGGGTGCAATTAAATGCAGATTTGGCTCATGTGCCACCATTAAGTATAACTGCATTAATTTTATTGGCAACCGCTTTGCTGATTGCATTGGGCTTTGAGTTTGTCAATGGTTTCCACGATACGGCAAATGCGGTTGCAACCGTGATTTATACTAATGCTTTGCCTGCTCCAGTTGCGGTTATTTGGGCAGGTTTTTGTAACTTTTTAGGCGTGATGGTCGCAAGTGGTGCTGTTGCCTATGGCATTATTGCATTATTACCTGTTGAACTGATTATGAATGTCAGTAGCGGTGCAGGGTTTGCCATGGTCTTTGCTATGCTGTTAGCAGCTATTATGTGGAATTTAGGGACTTGGTTTTTTGGGATTCCTGCATCGAGTTCTCACACTTTAATCGGTTCGATTTTAGGTGTGGGCATTATGAATTATGCACTCCATTATGGCACAGGTGGTGCAAGTGGTATCGACATGGAACAAGTGTTAAAAGTCGGAAAAGCCTTATTATTTTCGCCATTAATTGGTTTTGCATTTGCTTGTATTGTATTTTTATTAGTTAAAAAAGTCTTTAAAAAACATTTAGAATTATTCCAACCGCCTGTTGGTACAACGCCACCACCACCAATTATTCGTGCGATTTTGATTTTTACTTGTACAGGTGTTAGTTTTGCTCATGGTTCAAATGATGGGCAAAAAGGTATGGGCTTAATCATGTTGATTTTGATTGGCTTAGTGCCCTTAGCGTATTCTTTAAATAAACAACTTGACCAACAACATTTACAATCATTTCAACAGCTTTCTGCTCAAAGTGCATTGATTTTAAATCAAAATCAACAACCTTCGTTAAGTGATGTCGAAGCACGAGATGTTTTAACAAAATATATTCAAACCAAGGAATTAAATGCTAATGTTGTGCCTGCTCTTGCAAGTTTAACCTATGATTTAGGCTATGAAATTCAACAGTATGGCGATGTTAAAAAAATTCCTGAACAAAAAGTTAGCGAAATTCGTAATGATATGTATTTAAGTAATACAGCATTTAAACGTTTAGATAAAGCTAAAGCATTGCCTGAAATGTCAGAAACGCAAGCTCAAACGGTTAAAAGCTATCGTAAAAATTTAGATGCGTTCTTACAATATATTCCAACATGGGTTAAAGTTGCCGTTGCTCTTGCTTTAGGTTTAGGCACAATGGTCGGTTGGAAACGAATTGTGGTAACCGTCGGTGAAAAAATTGGTAAACATCATATGACATACGGTCAAGGAATGTCCGCTGAATTGGTTGCAATGAGTACCATTGCTGCCGCTGATGGTTTGGGTATGCCAGTTTCAACCACACACGTTTTAAATAGTGCAGTTGCGGGAACTATGGTCGCCAATAAATCGGGGTTAAATTTTGCAACAGTTCGCTCAATTTTATCGGCGTGGGTCTTAACGTTGCCTGCAACCATTTTATTATCAGGGGCATTATACTGGTTATTGCTGAAAGTGTTTGCTTAAAATGATTAACTAAAAATAAAAGGCATCAACTCAATTGATGCCTTTTTATTTTCTCTCATAATATAATGTCAGTTCAGTATCATTTTAGATATAGCCAATTAATGTTTATTAAAAATAAAATTAAAGCATAAAACCCAACACATTCACAATATTGTTTTAAATCTGTTGGGTTTTACTATCGCTCAACCAACCTACCCAACATCATTTGAAATTAAAATTGGAATAAATATGATATTTAAAACCGAACTCACATTAATAATATTTATCTTTACTTTTTGCGTGTAAAAAACTTGGAATAAAGCCTGTTAAAGCTAACCGAATATCGGCTCGTTCATTAATTAATTGATGAGATGCTTCTTCCAATAACAATGTATTTTGCAAACGGAATTTTTTCCGAACAAACTCCATATTATATCGCCAGTCCACCGTTTTATCTAACGCACCTTGAGCTAGCCATACTGGAATCCGACAGCTAGGATAACGTTCCATCTCAATCATCCATTTAGACATCGCTAAAATCCATTGCATTCCCAATTCTCGTGGTTGCAAAGGGTCTTCTAAGCGGACAAAACGCAAAAATTCAGGGTGATGATTATTCCGCCTAAATGGACGTGGTACACGGCGTTTAATATGACGCACAATGCCCAATCCAACAGGATTATGCCACCACGCACTTTTTGCAGGACGAATCAAGGGCGACAATAACAAAATACGTTTAAATAATGGCTCTTTTCGCTGTTCTGCAAACTGCAACACATGATGCATTAAAATCGCTCCGCCTGTACTTTGACCAATGCCCAACCACGGCTGTGGTAATTGCGTAGCATGACGCACATATTGGGTAATTTTTAACAACATCTCTTGATAATGATTAAAATCATCAATATTGGCAGGCGAGCCACTACTTAAACCATGTCCTGCCAAATCAAAAATCAACACACTAAATCCTTGAGCCAGTAACTCACCAATCAAAGGTTGATAAATACCACTATGCTCCAAATAACCGTGCAATAAAAATACACTCCCTTGTATCGTTCCTTGTTTAGGTTGAAAGACTTGTACATGAATATGATGATGTTCTGTTGAGATTTTTCCTTGCCAATACGATGCGATTTTCAGCAAATACTCAATCGCATACATTTTATGATAACCCATCAACGCATCAGGAATCACATATTCACGATTTAAATTTAAGGGGGCTAATGCCAAACGAGTTTGCTCAGGACGTGGCACAGCATAGCCCAATAACTCAATTTGTTTTACCGTTAAAAAAGGTATTGCCATTTCACTCCCCCTTAAGGCACTTCTCTGCAATCTTTTGCACCAAAAATACGGTCTCGCAAGGTTGCCAAAAACTCATAATTTGCACGGCGACTATGATGATAATTACGGCGACTTAACTGCCAAGTTGTCCGTTGCGTTGGCATAGGAGCAACAATCGGAACGGTGATAATCCCATCATTGGCAAATAACCGCCGAGTGCGTGGCATATGATATTCATCTGTAATTAAAATCACCATTGGAGCTCCCCCTTTTTTCTGTAATAACAACGAACTAAAGCGAGAATTTTCACAAGTATTCATACTTTTTTTCTCTAATAAATCTGCCTGAACGCCATGTTGTTGCAACCATTTTTGCATATATGGAGCTTCCACGCCACTCAATAAAATAGGTAATGGATATTGTTTCACCACATCTAAAGTTAATGCTAAACGCTTTTCTGTATATTTATTAATAATAATCTCTTTGGTTTTACTATCTCGAGTTAAACCACCACCGACCACCACAATCGCATACGGTTTATTCTGTTCAGCTGTATTTATCTGTTGATTATTTTTACGATATAAATACGCAATATCTTGGAAAATGGCATCATTTGTTGCACCATGTTTAGGGTGTTGTTTTAAATATTGCTCAATAAAATGACGATACTGCTTTTTCAACTCATCATTACTAGGGGTTTTTGCTATTTTCTTGGTTTTAGGTGTTGTTTTGTCTTGCTCAATTTCATCTAATAATGCCTGATACCCTGCATAAATATGTGATAATTCATGAGCTTGTTGCTGTTGGATATATTGCCACATCATCTCCAAATACACTTGATGCGCCAACCACGGTTTAGAGCCCGGCTCTAAATTTTGTTGTAAATGATGATGTAAATTGGCTTGTTTTTGGCTTTGGGCTGCCACAGGATTGACATCTGTAGGATTCAGCCCTTTTAAAACCACAACCATCATTTTTGAATAGAAGGGTGAATAGACTAAAGCCATGATAATTACAACTGCCATCAATAGGCTCAATATCATAACTATCATACGCTTAATACATCGTCTCAGCAAAATTTTAAACTCGTACATTATGCGAACATGGCTCGCCCATAGCATTTAATAACACAGGTTCAGGCTCTAATTGAACAGCAAATTTTTGCCACACATCTGCTTGCACCGCTTGATAAGTTGCTTGTACATCAGCCAAAGTTGCTCCGCCATAATTGACCAAAACTAAGGCTTGTCGCTCAAACATTCCCACTTGACCTAAACGCTTGCCTTTCCAACCTGCTTGCTCAATCAGCCAACCTGCTGCTAATTTTACATCGCCATTGACTTGTGGATAATGTGGGAGATTGGCATATTCTGCTTGTAAGCGTTGAAACTCCGCCAAGCTCACCACAGGATTTTTAAAGAAACTGCCCACATTGGCAAACGCTTTCGGGTCTGGTAATTTCCGCTGACGAATCGCTATCACTTGGCGTTGTAAATTTTCAGCGGTAAAGTCTTCACCCATTGCCTGTTTTAAATCACCATATTGTACATTGAGTTGAGCCACTTTACGCAATTTAAATTGCACAGATACGATAATATAACGATTTGGCTCATCTTTAAAAATACTATGACGATAACGGAATTGACATTGTTGAGCAGATAATGATGTAAATGTTTGCTCTACACGGTCATAAACATCTACATATTCAATAAATTCCCCAACTTCTACCCCATACGCCCCAATATTTTGTACAGGACTTGCCCCAACTAAGCCCGGAATTAAGGCTAAATTTTGCAAGCCATAAAACCCTTGAGCGGTTGTATAAAGTACAAAATCATGCCAAACTTGCCCTGCTCCGACTTTTAAGCACACAAACTCATCATCTTGTTGTGTCAATTCAATGCCTTGAATATTCATTTTTAACACTAAGGCATTTAACTGTTCAGGCAACAGCAAATTACTGCCCCCTGATAAAATCATCACCGTTAAATGCTGTTGTTCTGCATAATCTAATGCAGGGCGAATATCATCAACATGATTGATTTCAACATAAGCCAATGCCGTACTTGGTAAAGCTAAAGTGTTGAGTTGGGATAATGAAACATGATGTTGTATATGAAATGTCATAAAATTACTCGAATCGATTAGGGCGTGTTGATGGTTGATACGCTTTAAGAAAAAATTTATATTTCAATATGTTGCTGTGTTTTAAGATACTTTACCCATGCTAAACTACTGGATTCGCATTGGTCTAACACACGCTGAAAATCCTGTTCATCACCATAATAAGGGTCAGGGACTGCCTGTTTTGGATACTGGGAATCATGCTCACTCATCAATGCTACAACTGCCTTGGCACGGTCTTTAAACTGTTGTTTTGCTTGCTGTTGTAACCGCTGAATATCTGCCAAATTTTGCTCGTCCATCGCTAAAATTAAATCAAACTCACAAAAATCTCGTAATTGAATTTGTCTTGCACGCAAAGCCGATAAATCATAGCCACGTTGCAAAGCATAACGCTGACTGCGTACATCAGGGGCTTTATTTGGGTGATAATTTGATGTTCCTGCTGAATCAACCCATAACGCCAAACCTTGTTGTTGAGCGGTCATGCGTAACACCACTTCTGCGGTTGGTGAACGGCAAATATTGCCTAAACATACACATAAAACACGATATGTCATACAAATATTATCCTATTTTATCTCAATCGATTTAAATTCTGCAGAAAAGCCTTGTATCAAATTTGCTAATCCTTCATGCTGACCAA
This sequence comes from Acinetobacter sp., assembly GCA_041854545.1. GTDB lineage: Bacteria > Pseudomonadota > Gammaproteobacteria > Pseudomonadales > Moraxellaceae > Acinetobacter. Next base: position 10,481 of record JBHACK010000037.1, read on the forward strand.
ACCAACGTTTGACCTGTTGTTCGGCTTGTTGCTGACGCAGTTGCTGACGATACAAGGGCGTTTCAGCCTGATTAACGCCATCGGGTAAATATTCAATACGAGATTGTCCGCCTAATTCACTCAACTCAATTAAAATCTCATTTTCAAATTGAGCCAAAATCAGTTGATACTCTGCACCGATTTGCAACATTGATACTTCCATCACATCACCAACCATCGTGCTATGTTGTAAAATTCCTTGTATCGCTTGGGATAAACGACTATTTCGCAACCAAAATTCCCATTTATCCGCAGTCCATTGCCCTGTAAGTTCTTGCGGGGCTAAATGCAAAATCTCTTGGGGGGAACGATTATCATCATCTGCAAGCAAACTTTCTTCTGGTAACACATTGACAACTGTTTGAAAAACAAAGCTATTTGACGTTTCATCTGATAAATCAATCAGATTTAATGTACTATCAAAAAATATCAATCCTTGTCGTTGCTCTTTAATCGCAATCGGCTCAATTTTTAATTGACCATCTAAAGCATCAATTAATGCAGACTCACCATCAAATATAACCAGTGATGATAACGAATTTAAATCTACTAACGGATTTTCTTCTACTGGGGTTTCTTTTAAAATAATTTCTTGCCCAATATTTTGAAAATCATCATTTTCTAAAACAACATCTTGCCCAATATTTTGAAAATTATCATTTTCTAAAATAACATCTTGTCCAATATTTTCTTGAATATCATGATGTTCTAAAGGAATATCTTGTTTAATATTTTCTTGAACATCATTATTTTCGAAAACAACATCTTGCTTAATATTCTCTTGAACATCATGATGTTCTAAAATAATTTCTTGCCCAATATTTTCTTGAACATCATGATTTTCTAAAATAACATCTTGCTTAATATTCTCTTGAATATCGTTATTTTCCAAAGGAATATCTTGTTTAATATCTTCTTGAATATCATGATTTTCTAAAATAATATCTTGTTTAATATCTTCTTGAATATCATAATTTTCTAAAACAACATCTTGCTCGATATTTTGAAAATCGTTATTTTCTAAAGGAATATCTTCTTGAATATCATGATTTCCTAAAACAATATCTTGTTTAATATTTTCTTGAACATCGTTATTTTCTAAAGGAATATCTTGTTTAATATCTTCTTGAACATCGTTATTTTCTAAAATAATATCTTGCCCAACATTTTCCTGAATATCATGATTCTCTAAAATAATTTCCTGTTCGATATTTTCTTGAATATCATTATTTTCTAAAATAACATCTTGCTCGATATTTTGAAACTCGTGATTTTTTAAAACAACATCTTGCTCAACATCTTGTTGAATATCATGATTTTCTAAACTAATTTCTTGCTCAATATTTTGAATATCGTGATTTTCTAAAGGAATATATTGTTTAATATCTTCTTGAACATCATGATTTTCTAAAGGAATATCTTGTTTAATATGTTCTTGTACAATATGATGACCTGTTGCTTGCTCCACGACAGATTCAACTTGTTTAGGCGGAACAAATTCATTGACCGACAACGGACGAAATGCCAATAAACGCAACACACACATTTCAAAACCTTGTTCTTGCGTAACTGCCAAACTTAATTCTTCTCGTCCCTTACAGCAAATTTGATAATACAACTGTAAATCTTGAGCCGAAATTTGCCCTGCCAGTTGATACATTTTTTGCTGAATATCTTCACTATATTTTAAAGATAAATCTGGCAAATGTTGCATTAATGCGACTTCATGCAAGGTCGAAATCAGCTGGTCAAGCACCATTGCCACATCAATCGCTTGCTGACGAAAACGCAATAATAACTCTGCAACCTGTTGCCGTTGGTTACGATGAATCGCAAGCAATAAATCATAAACTAAATGGCGGTCAATTAACCCCAACATCTCTTTTACATCATGTTGGTAAATTTGCCCTTGTCCATAGGCAATCGCTTGGTCAGTCAAAGACAAGGCATCACGCAATGAACCTTGAGCCGATTCTGCTAACTGCCATAAGGCTTGGTCATCATGTGCAATCTGTTCAAACCCTAATAATTTTTCTAAATGATGATGAATTTCTTCTACGGTCAATGGACGTAAAGTAAACTGCAAACAACGAGAAATCACCGTAATCGGCAATTTTTGTGGGTCTGTGGTCGCAAATAAAAATTTAACGTGTTCTGGCGGTTCTTCTAAGGTTTTTAATAAGGCGTTAAATGAATGCGTTGATAAC
>JBHACK010000038.1:0-3357 GCA_041854545.1 Acinetobacter sp.
AGGTACTTAATGCCAATACAAGAGCTGTTTTACGAAATACATGAAATGGGGAGATGAACATGGTAATAAATTCCATACAAAAATAAGAATCATTATACATATCATTCATGATTAAGGCTAATTTTTTTTATGTTTAAAAGCGAAGAGAGTTGATTATTTTAACGATAGGTAAAATAAAGAACTTATCCAAAATAAAACACGACCGAAGTCGTGTCTTATTTTAAGTAAAAATGGAATTACTTTTTCTTTTTTGGGCCAAGCAACATTCCCATTTGACGACCTTCAAGTTTAGCCGCTTGTTCCACTACGCCAAACTCAGCAATATCTGCTTCAATTTTTTGTAATTGAGCCAAGCCTAAATCTTGGTGAGCCATTTCACGACCACGGAAACGTAAGGTAATTTTCACCTTGTCGCCGTCTTCTAAGAAACGGATGATGGCTCGTAATTTAACATTATAGTCGCCAACATCTGTACCAGGACGCAATTTAATTTCTTTAATTTGCACTTGATGCTGTTTTTTCTTGGCTTCTTTTTGCTTTTGTTTTAAGTCAAAAAGATGTTTGTTGTAATCCATGATTTTACAAACAGGCGGTTGAGCAGTGTTTACAATCTCAACCAAATCAAGGTTTGCTTCTTCCGCTGCTTTTAAAGCATCAGCAATGGCAACAACCCCTTTTTTCTCACCTGTTTCATCAATCAAAAGCACTTCTTTGGCACGAATTTCGCCATTTAATGCTGGACGATTGCTTTTAGCACCTTGCTGTTGGTTACGATCAGACGGTTTAATCTTTCTTACTCCACGATGTACCGGCCACGTTCGGCGACGGCAGATTTCACTAAGTCAATGAATGCTTCTATTGACATAGTCCCTAAATTTTTACCTGTGCGAGTACGCACATTGACTGTACCTTCTTCTACTTCTCGGTCACCCAAAACTAAAAGGTACGGAATACGCTCTAATGTTCGTTCACGAATTTTAAAGCCAATTTTTTCATTACGCAAGTCTGAAACTGCACGCAAACCATGTTGTTTTAATGTTGCAACCACATTTTCACACGCTTCAGCTTGAGCATCGGTAATATTCATCACACAAGCTTGAACAGGTGATAACCACGGTGGCATAAAGCCTGCATAATGTTCAATTAAAATACCAATAAAACGTTCAAAACTACCTAAAATAGCACGATGGAGCATAACAGGCTGGTCACGGTTATTATCTTCCGTAACGAATGATGCGTCTAAACGTTCAGGTAAGTTAAAATCACATTGAATTGTACCACATTGCCATACACGACCCAAACAATCTTTTAATGAAAATTCAATTTTTGGCCCGTAGAATGCTCCTTCCCCCGGTTGTAATTCCCATGCTAAGCCTGCATTATCTAAGGCATCCGCAAGTGATTTTTCAGCAACGTCCCATAATTCATCACTTCCTACACGTTTTTCAGGGCGTGTTGAAAGTTTCATTTGTACTTCTTCAAAACCAAAATCTTTATAGACATCAAGGGTTAATTGAATAAAGTCTGCAACTTCTTGTCCAATTTGCTCTTTAGTACAGAAAATATGGGCATCATCTTGAGTGAATCCACGCACACGCATAATGCCGTGTAATGAACCTGATGGTTCGTTACGATGACATGAACCAAATTCAGCTAAACGAATTGGTAAATCACGATAAGACTTTAAGCCTTGATTAAAGATTTGCACATGGCATGGGCAATTCATTGGTTTTACAGCATAATTGCGGTTCTCAGAATGTGTGGTAAACATATTTTCCGCATAGTTTGCCGCATGACCAGATTTTTCCCAAAGAGAGAAGTCCACAATTTGTGGGGTTTTGACTTCTTGATAGCCATGGTCGTGTTGTACTTTACGCATATATTGTTCAAGTACTTGGTAAATTGTCCAACCATTTGCGTGCCAAAAGACCATACCTGGGGCTTCTTCTTGCATATGAAATAAATCAAGTGCTTTACCAATTTTACGATGGTCTCGTTTTTCTGCTTCTTCAATACGTTTAATATAGGCACTTAATTGCTTTTTATCTGCCCATGCAGTACCGTAAATACGTTGTAATTGCTCATTTTTTGCATCACCACGCCAGTACGCTCCAGAAATTTTTGTTAATTTAAATGATTTTAAAAATTTCGTGTTTGGAACGTGTGGCCCACGGCACATATCGATATATTCTTGATGATAATATAAGCCCATTGCTTTTTCATCAGGCATATCATCAACTAAGCGTAATTTATATTCTTCGCCACGCGCTTGGAAAATTTTAATGACTTCATCTCGTGGTGTCATTTTTTTAATGACATCATAATCTTGGTCAATTAGTTGAATCATGCGTTCTTCAATTTTTGCCATATCATCTAAAGTAAATGGACGTGGCATATGAATGTCATAATAGAACCCTTCTTCAATCACTGGCCCGATGACCATTTTTGCTTCAGGAAACAGTTGTTTTACAGCATGACCCACAAGGTGAGCACAAGAATGGCGGATAATTTCTAAGCCTTCTTCATCTTTTGGAGTGATGATTTGAACCGTTGCATCTTCTGTAATCAAGTCGCACGCATCAACAAGTTTACCATTGACACGACCTGCCACGGTACTTTTTGCAAGACCTGCCCCAATACTTTGGGCAACTTCCATTACAGAAATAGGGTGTTCAAATTGTTTTGTATCGCCATTTGGCAAAGTAATAATTGGCATAGAAAAATCCTTAAGGAGTGATGCCCTATACGCAAGAGCATATCACCGCGAGATAAATAAAAATAACGCTTTATTCTAACAAAAAATAAAATGTTTTTCTAGTAGAGAAGAAGTTTTAGGCTGTTAAATGATTAATTTTAAAATTATCTTTTACAAAAGACATTTATCTTCTACTGAAAATTTAAGGTTCAGTAGAAGGTAGCGTGCGTGTAAAGGTTGGGATAAACGTTTCTTCTAATTGGGCGAGTGGCATAGGTTTTGCCAATAAAAAACCTTGTACATTTTGGCAATCCATTTCAGCCAATAAATCTAATTGCGATTGTGTTTCTACACCTTCAACAGTTGCAACTAATTCTAATTGTTGAGCTAATTTGATAATGGACGCTAAAATGGTCTGGCTTTTCTTTGCTTCTTTTTCATCTTCATGATGAACATCACGCAAGAAAATGCGGTCGATTTTTAATTCATCGACTTTTAAATCTTTTAAATATAAGAAGTTAGAGTAGCCTACACCAAAATCATCAATGGCAATATGAATGCCTAAATTGTCTAAATATTGGAAAATTTTTTGACTTTTTTCAAAGTTACGAATAGCGGTTGATTCGGTAATTTCAAACACTAAATCGTTAGGTTGAATGTTG
>JBHACK010000039.1:0-8998 GCA_041854545.1 Acinetobacter sp.
CGTGTAAAAGCAGGCTTTGACCCAACTGCACCCGACTTACACTTTGGACACACGGTATTAATTAATAAATTAAAAGTATTCCAAGACTTAGGACATGAAGTGCTATTCTTGATTGGCGATTACACGGCGATGATTGGCGACCCAACGGGCAAAAGTGCCACACGTCCACCGCTTTCTCGTGAGCAAGTCGAAGCCAATGCCAAAACTTATCAAGAGCAAGTGTTTAAAATTCTTGACCCAAACAAAACCAAAATCATGTTTAACTCGGAATGGTTTAACCAAAAAACAGCAGGTGATTTAATCCAACTTGCTAGCCAACAAACCGTTTCACGAATGCTAGAACGTGATGATTTTACCAAACGTTATAAAGCACAACAACCGATTGCCATTCACGAATTTTTATATCCATTGGTACAAGGTTACGACTCGATTGCAATGCGTGCTGATGTTGAATTGGGCGGAACAGACCAAACCTTTAATATTTTAATGGGACGTACATTACAAAGCCGTTACGACCAAGAACCGCAAGTGTGTATTACCGTACCGATTTTAGAAGGATTGGATGGTGTCAATAAAATGTCAAAATCTCTTGGCAACTACATTGGCGTATTTGATTCACCGGGGACGATGTACCAAAAAATCTTATCTATGCCAGATAGTTTGATTGAACGCTACTTCGATTTATTAAGCTTTAAATCGTTAGATGAGATTGATGTATTACTCAAAGAAATGGCAGATGGACGTAATCCACAAGAAATTAAACGCATTCTTGCATTAGAATTAGTGGAACGTTTCCACGATAAAGAAAGTGCAGAAAATGCCCATAAATCAGCAGGTAATCGCATTATTGATGGCGAAATTCCAGATGATATTCCAGAAATCACCATTTCTCGTGCAGAACATGGCGGAGAAATCTTTATTTCATCCATTTTACGTTTAGCAGGATTGGTGAAAAACTCAGCTCAAGCCAAAGATGCCGTTGCTCGTGGAGCAGTCAAAGTTGACCAGAATGTCATTGATGCGTCATTTTCAGTAAAAGAAAATGCAACGCATATTATCCAAGCAGGGAAAAAGGCGATTGCCAAAGTCATTTTTGTGGATTAAGCTGACCTGTCGATAGCAAAAGGAAATGCACACGCATTTCCTTTTAGGTAGTGGTTTGAAAAGTATGCTGAGATAAAAATAATAAAGACAACTTGGGAAAAAAGCACCACGTACAATATCATCATTCGTAACATCTATTAACTTTTTCCATTTCATATTACTTTACCTTTAAGTTATGTTTACTAATTTTTATTATAAAAAATCATTAAAAACACCAAAAGATATTAAAATATTATTAGCAAATATGTAGTCAATCCCATTTATTGTATATATAAAATCTTCATTCAAGAAAGACTGATTCTCAAAAAAACTATAATTATTTCCTATAACAAAATTTATAATATCATTCTTATTTATTTCTTGAAAGGAAATGTTGTTGTAAAATTCTAATTTTGAAGCATAAAAGGAAAAACCACGTAATTTATTATTTTTTAAATAAAACTGTAATGCACCATAACTTAATATTTCAGGTGAAGATTTTTTTTGATTAGCAATATCTATAGGAATTCCTAAGATACCCATTATATCATGTCGTGAGTCATTTAACTTTATATTAAATATCATATTATTAGAAATAAGATTTTTAATTTCAGTAATATTAATTTCCATTTTTCTTCCTTTCTACAGCTAATTTTAACATCTTAAATTCTAAATACTAGGCAAACGCTATACGGTTGATATTGAAGGTAATAACAACCGATTTAGACACAGACTTTGGCGAGTTTTTAGGAAAACTTGCTGTTTTTCAAAGAAGTTAGCTAACCATTTTAAAGCGTTTGATTTATTGTTTCACTATGTCAATTATGGCTGGGTCTAGTGAGCATACTTTTCAAACCACAGACTCCTTTTATTTTACGTTTTGACGTTGTTGATTAATATGCTGAATCAATAACACCGCAATATTTTGTACAGACATATAAAAATCATGTTGGTCAGCTTCAGGAATTGGACGTTGTTTATACACTTTACTAAAACGTTGATGTAAAGGCTCACCCACAAAATAAGGCGTAGGTTGAGTTTTTAATTGCTGTACACGTCCTTGGTCAAGGGTATGTGCCAAGACATCAATATAATAACAATCCATTTTATACCCCATAGTTTGATAACATTGCTTAGAATGTTGCTCTAAACCTACTATTCCTTGTTGTTGATAAATTTGATACGCAGGTACCATAACTTTTACAATATAATTGACCACTTGTTGATGCTTGGTAACTGGCGGAACCGCTTGCGTTGTTGCAGTATTGGCAAAGGCAGAACCACTCAAGAAACTAAGCCCTAAAAATAAACAACATACATGAAAAAATGTGGGGGTAGAACGAATCATCTCAATGTCCTAATACAAATCAAACAGAGCAGGAATACATATCATACTGTATCACCTATGGAAAGAAAATGTGATGAAGTTAAAAGAAAATAGGGATTATCGTAAACCGATTGTTATTTAATTTTTACGGAATAGGATTCGTAAAAATTATGTTATACAATTTGCACATATTTTTAGTTTGAGAACCCTTTATGACCAACCAATTATTTGTATATGGTACCCTTGCCCCAGGGCGTCCAAATGCACATATTTTAGCCGATGTAAAAGGCACATGGACACCTGCAACCATTCGTGGACGTTTAATTGCCAATGGTTGGGGAGCATCTCTTGGATTTCCTGCAGTGATTCCAGACCCTGAAGGCGATTTAGTCAAAGGCTTTATTTTTAATTCAAAAGATTTGCCAGAACATTGGCAACGCTTAGATGAGTTTGAAGGCGAAGGCTATGAACGTGTCAATGTTGTAGCTCAATATGAAGATGGGAGCGAAACCATGGCATATGTTTATGCCTTACATCCAAATGAACAAAACACTATGCCAAGCCCATAACCCAAAATATTCAAATTAACACGATGAATTTTAGGACAATTGTATTAAAAATAACAATTCAAAAAGAAAATTATCCCTACAATTGTTCTAAAAATGCTGAAAAAATATGCTAAAATAACACATTATTTACAAAATTAGTTACAAAAAATGGCAAATACAAGCGTAAAAAAAGAGTTTTTGACAACTCTATCACACTCTATTTAAAAAAATGTTGCGATAGTTTAAAAATATTTCAAAAGCCCATAAAATCTTTTACACTATAACTGAAGAAAAGACACAATCATGTGGTTTTTTTGGGGGCTTCAACATGAACATTTTAAAATATGCAACATATTCAAACAATGATTATCAAATTCTATCGCAGGAACGCTTATTTTCAGGGTTTTTAAAGGTAGAGAGAATGACTGTACAACATCGTACCTTTCAACCCCAACACGCCACCACACCCCCCGAAGATGTAGTCATTCACCGAGAATTATTACATCGCCCCCATGCTGCTGGGGCGTTGTTATATAATGACCAACAACAACGTTTTGCCCTGATTGAGCAGTTTCGAGTAGGAGCAATTCGAGATGAGCATTCACCTTGGCAATTAGAAATTGTGGCAGGGGTGCTTGATGGTGATGAGTCGCCTGAAACCTGTATCCGCCGTGAATGTGTGGAAGAGTCAGGCTGTGAAGTTGAACATTTAACCCATTTATTTACCTTTTATCCATCGGCGGGTGCCTGTTCAGAATTATTTGATTTATATGCTGTTCATGCTCAACTGCCTGAACACGGCGGACAAGTCTTAGGTATGGCAGACGAAGGCGAAAATATTTTATTACATATTTTTGACTATCAAGATGTGCCAGCATTATTAACATCAGGACGGTTACGCAATGCTCCTGTGATTATGGCAATTCAATGGTTAGCTCAACATATTCAACAGTTGCAAGCAACACCAATGACTTCAGTGAAATAAGATGGGTATGATGATGTCAAACGAGCACGATTTCACCATTGTACAAATTACCGATACTCATTTATTAGCCAATATTGAGAGCGAGTTTATCGGGATTAATCCTGAACAGCATTTTGTGGAAATGTTAAAACAAATTCGTCAGCAACAACCAAAGATTGATTTGTTTATCCATACGGGCGATATTGTACAAGAAGCAAAACCTATGACCTATCAACGTTATATGGATGCGATGTCCACATTTGCCTTGCCGTTTTATCATACCTTAGGCAATCATGATAATCCTGAATTTTTTCCGTATGTTGGGCATCAGCGTGGTGAAATTTGTATTGTTGATTTAGGGCTTTGGCAATTAATTTTGTTAAATAGTGCGGTGGTTGGGCGTGTAGATGGACGGATTGAAACATCTCAATTAGAAGCTCTTTCGGCTCAATTAACGAAAACGCCAGAGAAACCAACTATTTTGGCATTTCATCATCACCCATTTACCATGCAATCGCATTGGATTGATGAACATCGTTTAAAAAATGCAGATGAATTATTGGCCGTCATTGCTCAATTTCCACAGGTAAAAGCGGTGTTTCATGGTCATGTCCATCAAGCATCGCATACCCATTGGCAAGGGGTGGATTTTTATAGCACACCTGCAACATCGATTCAATTTAAGCCGAAAAGCCAAAAATTTGCGTTAGATGATACACCGCCTGCCTATCGGGTGATTCGTTTAACGCAAGCGGGTCGAGTGGAAACCAATTTGCATTATTTACAAAAATATCAACTCGTTGATTTAACAAGTCAAGGTTATTGATGTAAAAATAAACACATACGCTAACAAGGTTGCTTAAGATGCAACCTTTTTTACATCGATTTGTTTAAAAAAAATACATTTAAATACAAATTGTTCTCTAAAATAGGGATTTTCAGCGGTTGCTCTGTAAAAAAGATACAATTTGCTCTACCATCTTCACAAAAAAATCGCTATTATACTTGCCCCAAAGTCATGCGTTTTTATTTTTTTCATACAAGGAAAGTAAAAGCGTCGTAAAAACAAGTAGTTGAGTTTTCAAGTACTGGATTTGAGGAATGTTTAATGGCAAATCAACCCCTTCACGATGACGATGTGGCAGTCGAGAAAGTAAAACGCACTCGCAAACCAAAGGTGGATACGATGAGTACGACAACAAATGTAGGTTTATTTGGTTATGCACCGTATGAACCTAAAAAAAATGAAGAATATATGTCAGATGCACAAATTGAGCATTTCCGTAATATCTTGATGGCATGGAAAGATGAACTCGTGAACGGTGCTGACCGTACTATTCATACCATGCAAGATGAATCAACCGCATTACCTGATGTCAATGACCGTGCAACACAGGAAGAAGAATTTGCCATTGAATTGCGTACACGAGACCGTGAGCGTAAATTAATCCATAAAATTGAGCAATCTTTAGAACTCTTAACCGCAGGCGATTATGGTTACTGTGAAGAGTGTGGTACAGAAATTGGGTTACGCCGTTTAGAAGCACGACCAACCGCAACCTTATGTATTGATTGCAAAACCTTGGCAGAAATTAAAGAAAAACAAAATCATGGTTAATCAAAAGGGGCAAGCTTGCCCCTTTGTGCTTTTATGACAATATCGCCTTATATTGGACGCTTTGCCCCATCACCGACAGGCCCTTTACACTTTGGCTCGTTGATTACAGCGGTTGCCAGTTATTGTGAAGCCAAACGCCATCAAGGGAAATGGTTGGTACGCATTGAAGATACAGACATTCCCCGCATTTATCCAAACAGTGAACAGCATATTTTAGCCTGTTTAGATGCCTTTTCGTTACATTCCGATAGTCGCATTATTTATCAAAAAGACCGTTTGCAAATTTATGAAGATGTGTTGCAACATTTAAAGCAACAGCAAGCGATTTATGCCTGTCAATGTACCCGTAAACAACTGGCAGGGGCAAGCGTTTATCCAAATACTTGTCGGCATTTAAATTTAGCCTTTGAACAGCAAGCCATACGGTTAAAAGTAGAAGATAAAATTCTGTGTTTTGATGATGCCTTACAAGGGCGACAATGCAGTAATCTTTGGCATGATTTAGGTGATTTTGTACTTAAACGCCGTGATGGGATTATTAGCTATCAATTAGCGGTTGTGGTCGATGACTATTTACAAGGCATTACCCATGTGGTGCGTGGTGCAGATTTATTGGACAATACCGCACGACAAATATGGTTAGGGCAAGTGTTGGGTTATCCTAGGCTTAATTATTGCCATTTACCTTTAGCGATGAATGCTACAGGACAAAAATTATCCAAACAAAATTTAGCCCAAGCCTTAGACATCACGCAAGCTCCAAAGTTATTACAACAGGCATTACACGCTTTACATCAACCTGAAGTTGAGCTGGATACGACTGAACGAATGATGGCTCAAGCCGTGGCTCAATGGGATTTAGCACGGATTCCACAAGGCATGATGTTAGATGGAATTTATGAATAATGATTGATAAATGAATAAAATTTTGCCACAGATATTTACGCAATAACTATCTATAATAATTCTTATTTCCATTTGTGAGACGATGATGAAGATGAAAACTTGGGCAAAATTAAGCCTTGCCGTAGCATTAAGTTTAGGCGTTATGGCGTGTACAACCACAACATTCACTACAAAAAATGCTTTAACCTTTGATGATAAAAAATATACTGTACAAGAATTAACCGTGAACGGACAAACATTTAAAGTTCGTGCATATGAAAATATTGTTTATGTGGCAAACCCTGTCGATAAAGACTATCAAAATATGAATATTTATATCCCTGAAGCCTATTTTGAAGGGAAAAGCATAGACGGTTTTACTGCTCAAACAGCCCCTATTTTTTTACCAAACCAAATTGGGGGCTATATGCCTGCCAAAGCAGGGACAGCCTTGCCCCCAACCCAAGGGCGTGGTGCGGGTAAACAAACGACGATTGCGGTTGCTTTATCAAAAGGTTATGTTGTGGCATCTCCTGCAGTTCGTGGACGTACACAAAGCACAGGAAAAGCCCCTTCAGCGATTGTGGATTTAAAAGCTGCGGTACGTTATTTGCGTATAAATGATAAGGTTATGTTTGGTGATGCAGAAAAAATTATTTCTAATGGTACCAGTGCAGGGGGTGCATTATCTGCCTTGTTAGGTGCAACAGGAAATCATGCAGACTATGAACAGGAATTGAAAAAGATTGGGGCAGGACAAGCAAGAGATGATATTTTTGCAGTTTCAAGTTATTGCCCAATTACCAATTTAAATCATGCTGATATGGCGTATGAATGGCAATTTAATGGACATAATGATTATAAAAAAATCAATATCAGTATGTTAGATTATAATGTACAACGTCAAGAAGTGGCAGGAACATTAACCGCTGATGAAATCGCATTATCTGCACAGCTTAAACAACAATTTCCAAGTTATCTCAATAGCTTAAAATTAACCAATGCACAAGGTCAAGCCTTAACCCTTGATGCTCAAGGGGAGGGAAGTTTTAAACGCCATGTCAAAGATTATGTGATAGCATCGGCACAACGAGCATTAGAACAAGGTACTGATTTATCTAAATATTCATGGATTAAGATTCAAAATCATCGTGTTGTGGACATTGATTTTACCCAATATGTTGCCGATGCAGGGCGTATGAAATTACCGCCTGCATTTGATGCCTTAGATTTAAGCAGTGGTGAAAATCAATTATTTGGTACGGCAACGGTCGATAAACGTCATTTTACGTCATTCTCCATGCAACATCATCAAGGTTCAGAACAAGCAGAGATGGCAGACGCTCAACTGGTTAAAATGATGAATCCAATGTCCTACATTGCTCAAGCCAACACGAAAACGGCTCCACATTGGCGAATCCGTCATGGCAGTAAAGACCGAGATACTGCACTTGCGATTCCTGTGATTTTAGCGACAACCTTACAAAATCATGGCTACCAAGTTGATTTTGCCTTACTTTGGGGACAAGGACACGGCGGAGATTATGATTTAGATGAGTTGTTTGCGTGGATGAAAAAAGTCAGCCAAACTAAATGATTTGATATAGTAAATGATTCCCTAATATAGATGATGTTAGGGAATTTTTGCTGAAAAATACCTGAAAATAGCGGTTGATGTTACATCAACACTACCGAAGACAAGATTGGCTTTGTTATACTTAGGCATTTACAACGATTGCGACTTAAGGGTTTATTATGCGTTTTACCAGCTTATTTACAGCGACAATAGTCGCACTTTTATCACTTTCTGGGTGTTCCAATGCTAAAGAAAAAGCACCAGATACGGGCAACTTAACTGCATCAGCACCTGCAGGAGAGGCGTCTAACTTAACCGAGCGAAATGCTCAACAACGACTTAAGGCAACCTTAGAACAGCATTTTAAAACCGCAGGGCTGACTGTTAAAATTGTGGATTTACAAAAAGTGGCAAATTCACCATTTTATTGGGTACGTTTAGATAATCATAGTTCAGTCTTTAGTACAGAAGATGGTCAATATGTCTTCCAAGGCGAATTAATGAAAATGGGCGATAAACAGTTGGTCAGCATTGGCGAACAATTCCAATCGAATATTAATAAAGCCTTGTTAGCGGAATTAAAAACAGAAGATTTAATTGTTTATCCAGCCAAAGATAAAACCAAACATAGCATTTATGTCTTTACTGATGTAAGTTGCTCTTTCTGCCAACGTTTACACCAAAACATGAGCGAAATGAATGCTCGTGGCATTGAAGTCCGTTATGTTGCATGGCCTCGTGGCGAGCAACTATTCCCAGCGATGGAGCAAATTTGGTGTAGTGCCGACCGTAAACAAGCCTTTGATGCGACTATGAAAGGTGAAACATTAACCAATGTTGAAATGAAAGAGAACTGTAAAGGTTTAGTCAAATCGCAATTTGATTTAGGCATGAAAATGGGTGTGAGTGGTACACCTGCAATCTTTACCACAGAAGGCAAACAAATTGGCGGTTATTTAGGCGTTGATGAACTGGAAAAAGCCTTATCTGCAAAATA
>JBHACK010000040.1:0-23173 GCA_041854545.1 Acinetobacter sp.
AGCACTTCTATTGTTTTTAATGCTTGTTCAGAAAAACCGACCACTAAAATTTTCATGTTGAACTCTCTAATGTATATCTTTTCAATATCTTAAACACCACTGTTTCACATATTCTCAACGCATTTTGATATTGTTTAAGACATATCATCCAATAGTGCTTGGCATTCTTTCCACTTAGCGTGAAATCGCCAATCTTGATTGCTTAACTTCATCCATACCGTTAAAAAAGCCCTACGGTCTTTACACATTTGACAATGTATAAAGAAATCTGTTTCAATTTGCTCAATCACTTGCTGATTATTCTCTACTCGAGCAAGTAATAACTGCTGACTTACTTTTTCTGCAACACGCATCGACTCATCACGGTCAACAATTAAACGATGTTCCGCAACGTCCATACTGGGTGTCACTAATACACTCCAACGTGTCGCCAGTTCACTAATATTGAGTAGATAATCCTGTTTATTTAAATAACGTTGAAATGCGTGTTTCACTTGGGGTGATAAACGATGTTCAATATCTTTAAATAAATTGGAATACTCAATCGATAAGTCATACCAATAGGCATAGATAAAATCAGCCAATGCTCCCTGCACTGGTTCATGTTCATAAAAGGTTTTTGCTATTGCAATACGTTGTTCGTGGTCATAACGAGATGTCGGCTGTTCAAACACACGGCGAGAATAATACCGAAATTGCTGACGAGCAATTAACGAAGTTTGTTCTTGATGAGAGCCTAACATAACGACATACAACAACATATAATAAAGTTTTTTAATATTAGCATATCTCAAAAACAAAACCATATTAAAATTATGGGTTTAAGTTTACATTACACCCTATCTTTGTAATGATTTGTTAATTCAATCACTTTTATCTAAAATCTCTATTAAACATACTTGCAATAAATAAGAATCAATGATTCTCATCATTTAAACAATAACCATTATTATCACAAATATTTTTTTGATAATAATGGTTATTTAAATTTTGATTAATCTAATAAAGTTTCCATTAAATCAATCATAAACTCGGCTTCTTCTTCACTCATAGGTTTAAAACCTTGAGTAAACCCAAGTTCATTTAACACAGCCTGACCTTCCGCATCATTTTGTAAAGATAGTACAACCTGCTCAACATCTGATGCACGTTCAAAATCTGATTTCACCAAAACAATATGACTAATCTCGGCTAAATCACTCTCAATTAATACATTAAGTTGCGATTTTGTGAGTTTAGACAAACCGTGATAAATTTCAGAAATAAAGAACGCAATATCTGCTTTACCTTGAATCACATGGCGGGCTGCTGCTTGGTAAGTTTCAGTTACATCGACCAATAAATCACCATCAGTAATATCAACCGCTTCAAGCAAACGCATACCAATCAGAAATACATCTTGATTGTCTGCCATCGCAACGGTTTGCCCTTTTTTCACATCATCTAAGGTTTTAATCTCACCATTTGTTGCCGATGCAATCACCATTTCATTGGCTTTTCCAATCGGACGAGCAATAGCACGATAGCCTTTTTCACGAATTAATCGTGCTGCATCAAAGGGATTGGCATAAATCACAGAAACCATTTCTTTATTTAAGATTTGTTCCTGTTCTGAATGCGATGCTGGCGTAACAAGGTGCATTGCAATGTCCGCACGCTTTTGTAATAGCGTATTGAACATATGCCAACCTGCAAAACGTTCAGGCGAAAAATCAGGAGCAATTAAAAAATTATGTGTCATGATTAGTTTGCTCCTTCACGAATCGCTTGATACTGAATACTTGCTTCTTCAATTTTAGAACGTGATGGTTTACGGCGTACTGATGTATAACCTACGACTTCACCATGGCGTACATTTGGTACAATCGTTGCATATACCCAATAATGACTACCATCTTTACACAAGTTTTTAACATAACCATGCCATTTTTGACGTGCTTGGATAGTTTGCCACATGGTTGCAAATACTGGAGAAGGCATATCAGGATGACGTAAGATATGTTGTGGTTTGCCAATTAATTCATCTTTGGTATAGCCACTAATCTCAACAAAGGCATCATTTGCATGGGTTAAAATCCCATTCAAATCTGTGCGTGATACAATCAATTTACCATCTGGGTATGGGCGTTCGACCCCTGTATCATAGACAGTACGGGTTGTACCATCTTGAAACGTCAGTTGATATTCTGTTGCATCACCTGCTGGTTTTGCCATGTTTTCTAATTGGACAGACACAAGGTTCTCCTCAAAAAGCCAATTTAAAAATGGTACTTAGAGTAATTTTGCTAACGCTTCCGCTGCACGTTTTACATCCAAGAAAATCAACCCCAATTTTGCATTTGGTTTAGCCATAATGGTTAAAACTGCTTCACTTCCTGCTGATGTCATAATGACATATCCTTTTTCACCGTGAATTAAAATACGGTCTGTAGCACCACGTCCTAACTCACTCCCTGCACGGTCTCCCAACGATAATAATGCAGCAGACATTGCACCGACACGGTCTTCATCAATACCTGATGGCAATGCTGATGCAATCATCAAACCGTCTGTTGAAATTAATGCAGACGCTTCTACGTCTGCTGATGAGCTGTTTAAATCATCTAAAATTTGTTGAAACATATCGGTACGCATAATACTCACCTACTTTATATTCTGTCGAACTATTGAATAATTAACCTTGATTCCATGTATATTCACTGCACTAAATTCTAGTTACAAGGTTATATGGCTTAAATTCACTTTAACATTAAACCTAACTTAAATAAGCAAGTTGATAACTAAAATGAATTTATCTTAGTGATATATAAGATAATCAATACATATTAAAATAAAACATTTTATTTACATTTAATATCTTGATTTTCTCATACTCTCATAAAATCTTTACTTAAAAGGTCGGATTCCCCCACTTGAGTTTTATTTCAAGTTGGTCAACTATAACGATATTCTTTTTTAAACACAAGCCCTCATTTATCGTTATATTTCAATTTCAATTCTATTTTTTATCTATTAGTTTTATTTTTAATCAACAGGAATGCTATAATTTGTTTCATTTTGATACATACTTACACAATCGGATAAATTATCAACATTCAATGCTACACTATTATTTCTGACCATTTTAGTTGATTTTTTACATCATTTTAGGTTATTTTTTATTCATTATGATTTTCAATATGTTACATGATAATTCAATTTTTAAATAGATTTATTTTTTATTCTTCTTTATAAAAAATGATGATATACCCATTTAGATAATAAATAAAACAGTACTGTAATTTTATGAATTTTTATGTAATTTTTTACGCAATCTCTTTTCTTTATTCAAATTTACTTCATTACCTTCACTCATATTTATTTTTTATCATTTGGTAAAGGATATTTTTTAACACTTTTTTTCTAAAATCTAGTACACTAACGCATTCAAATTTATTTTCTTTAAATATAGGAAATCTTGCATGGCAAGTGGTCTTTTATTATTACTTGACGATATTGCAACCATTTTAGATGATGTTGCAGTCATGAGTAAAATGGCGGCAAAAAAAACCGCTGGTGTTTTGGGTGATGATTTAGCATTAAATGCTCAACAAGTTGCAGGGGTAAAAGCTGACCGTGAATTACCTGTGGTTTGGAGTGTAGCAAAAGGGTCATTTGTTAATAAATTAATTTTAGTACCATTAGCATTAATTATTAGTGTAGTGGCGGGTTGGTTAATTAATCCGCTTTTAATGGTTGGCGGTTTATTTTTATGCTATGAAGGTGTAGAAAAATTAGTGCATATGTGGCACGAACGCCAACATAAAGCGGAGTCCACAGCACCTGCTGAAGAAGAACAATTTAGCCAATTTGCAGGATTATCGGAAGAAGAATTAATGCAAATGGAAAAAGATAAAATTAAAGGTGCGGTGCGTACTGACTTTATTTTATCTGCTGAAATTGTGGTGATTAGTTTAGGTACGGTCGCTGCTGCAAGTTTAATGACTAAAATTATGGTACTAAGTACCATTGCCATTGTGATGACTGTGGGCGTTTATGGTTTGGTTGCCATGATTGTCAAAATTGATGATTTTGGTTTATATCTTACCCAGCAAGCTTCTTCAGCAAAACAATCGCTTGGTCGTGGCTTACTTGCCTTTGCTCCAATGTTAATGAAAACCTTGTCTGTGGTTGGAACTGTTGCCATGTTTTTAGTTGGTGGTGGTATTGTCAATCACGTTGTTCCGTTCTTACATCATTTTAGTGAACATACCATTGACCGTGTTAATGATGTGCCTCATGTAGGAAGTGTTTTAGGTTCTGTGAGTGAAATGTTGATTAATTTAGGGATTGGATTAATTGCTGGTGCAATCGTGTTAATCGTGGTTTCATTGATTCAAAAAATGTTGAAGAAAGGAGCTTAAGATGGAATGGAAAGGTCGTCGCCAGAGTGATAATATTGAAGACCAACGTGGGGGTGGCGTTGGTCGTAAAACGGGTGGTATCAGCATTATTGGGATTATTGTCGCATTGATTGCATGGAAATTTTTTGGTGCTGACCCTATGCAAGCCTATAATACGACGGCTCAGCTGACCCAACAAACCTCTGTTCAGCAAGGCTCTACCCCTGCGAATATGACCGCTGAACAGCAAGAAGCGAAAGCCTTTGTGGGAACTATTTTAGCCGACACAGAAGATGTGTGGACACCTATTTTTCAGCAACAATTAGGTACAACCTATACACCGCCTAAATTAGTGCTGTTTAGTGGTGTGGTACGTTCTGGCTGTGGCACTGCTCAATCTGCAATGGGGCCTTTTTATTGTCCTGCTGACCAAAAAGTGTATATTGATACGAATTTTTTTAAGGAAATGCGGACACAAATGGGCATTTCAGGTGAACAGAATCAAACGCAATTATCTCGTCAAGACCAAGCAGGTGATTTTGCTCAAGCCTATGTAATTGCTCATGAAGTCGGTCATCACATTCAAACCATTTTAGGGATTTCTAACCAAGTACGTCAAAAGCAACAACAAGCAAGAAGTCAAGCCGAAGCCAATGCTTGGTTGGTTCGTCAAGAGTTGCAAGCGGATTGTTTAGCAGGGATTTGGGCTCATCATAATCAGGCTCGTACGCAATTTTTACAAGCAGGTGATATTGAAGAAGCCATGGACGCTGCTCATAAAATTGGCGATGATTATTTACAGAAAAAAGCAACTGGGCAAGTCGTGCCAGATAGCTTTACTCATGGAACTAGTCAGCAACGTATGCATTGGTTTTCTGTGGGCTGGAAAACAGGTAACTTAAAACAATGTGATACATTTTCAGCGACAATTTAATGTACCCATTTTTAAGCTCTTTACAAAGGACGGTTATTTTTCCGTCCTTTTTTGTCATTTTTTATCTTTTTTTCTCTTATTGTCATATAAATGTCATACAATTGTAATATTATAGATGATAAGATTAAAAATTTTTGGTTATATCTATGTCTATCGAATTGTTTATGATAATAGGCTTTTGTTTAGCAGCCTATTCTATTGTAGCAAACGATGTTCCGCAAACCTTAGGAACGTTTATTTCTTCTAACTCGCAACGTCCTTGGTGGATTTTATGGATTTACACAAGCGTTATTTTAGTCGTTGTATTGATGTATGGCTGGTACGCATCAGGGACAGGGGACGCATCATATGGACGTTTGGAAACGATTCCGTTTCCTGAACAAGGCTTAACATGGTTATATATTGTTCCGCCTGTTTTATTAATTATTCTCACCAAATATGGCATTCCTGTCAGTACAACATTTTTAGTGCTTACCATTTTCTCACCAAGTAGCCTTGGTTCAATGCTCACCAAATCATTAATGGGCTATGCTGTGGCGTTTGTGGCAGCGATTGTTCTTTATCGCTGGGTGATGAAAAAGCTCACCGTTTATTTTAGTCAAACACGCCATTTACCGCCTCATCGTAATTGGATTATTTTACAATGGCTTGCAACGGCTTTTTTATGGAGTCAATGGTTAATTCAAGACTTGGCGAATATTTTCGTTTATGTTCCTCGTCAAGTTCCGCTTGAGTTTATGTACTTTGCGATTGCGGTTTTTGTCATCTTACTTGGGGTGATTTTCTATCAACGTGGCGGTGCTATTCAAAATATTATTGATACCAAAACTGGGGTGAGTGATATTCGTTCTGCAACCATTATTGACTTTATGTATGCCTTAATTTTACTCGTCTTTAAGGAATGGAGTAACATTCCAATGAGTACAACTTGGGTGTTCTTAGGTTTATTGGCAGGGCGTGAGTTTGCATATTCAATGCACTTGCAAAATGTGGACAGTAAAGTAACGTCCTTGATTGTCAGTAAAGATGCGATGAAATTAATGTTTGGTTTGGCAATGAGTGTGATTATTGCAACGGTTTTACCGTGGCTTTATGAAAAAATTAATCTACTCTTTTAGGGTTCAAAACTAGAAAAAATGCAAGGAAATGTTCCTTGCATTTTTTCTTTGGCGTTAAATGGCTTTTAAGATTTGTTCACTTTGAACCCGTTGAATGCCAACGGCTAACATATTTTGCCATGCCTGCTCTAATGAACCATCTAAATCAATAGCTCGGCACGCATCTTCAATCACATAGGTTTGAAAGCCTTCCTGTTGTGCATCTAGTGCTGTCCATGCCACACAAAAATCAGTTGCAACACCTACGATATAAAGTTGCGTAATGCCCCGCTCTCGTAAATAACTTGCTAAACCTGTCGGTGTTTGATGGTCAGCCTCTTTAAAGGCAGAATAACTGTCAATATTTGGATGGAATCCCTTACGAATCACTAATTGAGCGTGGGGAATGGTTAAATCTGGGTGAAAATCTGCTCCATACGTTCCTTGTACACAATGGCTAGGCCAAAGGACTTGTGTGCCATACGCTAATTCAATTTGTTCAAATACAACATGATGTGGATGATTATCCGCAAAAGAAATATGATGTTCTGGGTGCCAATCCTGCGTTAAAATCACATTTTGAAAGCGTAATGCAAGACGATTAATCAAAGGAATCACTAAATCAGCATCTTCAACCGCTAAATTCCCCATTGGCATAAAATCATTTTGCATATCAACAACAATTAATGCTGTATCATCAGTAAATTTCATCTCTTCTTTTCCATGTTATCACGCTGTTTTTATTATAACACAGTTTATCCTTTTGTCATTTTTACATATTATTACATTCAGCTAATTTTTAGCTAAATCTGATTCCGTACAATACACCCATCAAATGATTAATGTGAGTAAACACAATGAAAACTTCTAAATTAGCCCTTGTTCTTGCAATTACTAGCTTATCTGCATTTGTTGTAGGCTGTTCTGCCAATGCAAATAATACCGCTGAAGAAAATATCCAACCGCCTGCGATTATTCAACAGCCAAGCACGCCAACTCCTGCTCCGATTGAGATGGAACCATCATCAGCATCAACAGCAGAGACAGCGACAACAACTACAACAACAGATGGTACAACACCAACGGCAACCGTTGCACCAGTTGTACAAAAAATTAGCATTGCCCAAGCGATTCAAACTGCTGAATCACATAGCAAAGGAAAAGCGGTTGAAATCGAGTTACAACAAGGGCAAAACTCTGCAATTTACAATGTTGAAACGCATGAAGGCACATACGAACACCATGTTCAAATCGATACGGTTACAGGAAAAGTATTATCGAGCTATAGCGAACGAGATTTAAATCTTAAACCACAAGTGAAAATTGGTCTTGCACAAGCCATTCAAATTGCAGAAAAATCTGTTGCAGGTGAAGTGATTGATGCCAACTTAGACCATGAGTACATTACCGCACACTATGAAATTAAATTGCGTTCACAAGCAGGACACCCTTACGAAATTAAGGTTCATGCCAACACCGGCGAAATCTTAAAAAGCAAAGTAGAATATGATGACGAAGATGATGACCACGAAGGAAAACGCCATCATCACGAAAAAGACAAACACTAAACCTAAAGAAAAAAGCCAGTTTAAATATTAAACTGGCTTTTTTGATATGCTTTTAAGCTTCAACATTCGCTTGAATATAATTTTCAATGCCCACTTGCTCAATTAAATCAAGTTGCGTTTCTGCCCAATCTAAATACTCTTCTTCATCTTCCAAAATCGATTGAACCAAATCACGAGAAACATAATCTTGATGTTGTTCAGCCAAAGCAACCGCATTTTGTAAAGCTTCAATATTTTCTTTGACTTTACGCACATCACATTGCAATACTTCTTCAGTATGCTGACCAATGTATAATTTTCCTAAATGCTGTAAATTTGGCAAACCTTCTAAAAATAAAATACGCTCAATAATTTTATCTGCGTGTTTCATTTGATGAATGGATTCTTTATAATCCGCTTTACCTAATTTTTCAATTCCCCAATCATTAAACATACGAGAATGTAAAAAATATTGGTTAATTGCAGTTAATTGATGATATAACACTTGATTTAAGTGATTAATCACTTCACGATTGCCTTTCATAAGATACTCCATCATCAGTGCGATGATTTATTTATGTTTTTGAATATGCGTATCTTAAACAAATTTGAACAAAATATCGAGTGATTTTTTGAACAGCAAATGAAAACAATAATCAAAATAACCTTATCTTTTAAAATACAATTTTAAACACTCTTCCTTGAGCCTTATCTATCACAATCTTCTTATCAATATTTATTATGATATATAAATCGATTAGGCAGCAACCGCCAAACGTCCTGCAATTTTTGCTAATTCTTCATCAATAATTGAGCGTGCTTCAGGGGCACAACGCCCACAACAAGTTGCTAAATCTAACAAATCACGCACATCACGGAAATTTTCCGCACCATTCTCAATGGCATCTTTAATATCTTGGTCGGTAATACCACGGCATAAACAAACGTACATGGCTCTACTCTCAATGCTAAATAAGATAAGTAATATTATTGATAATTACTATCATTTGTCAATGAATATTATTCATTTTATCCGTTAAATTAATTGAAAAAAATAATCAAATATTAAATATTCATCGGTTTAATAAAAATAAAAAAGGTATGCTTTTTACAACATACCTTGAAAAACTTTAAGTTATTGTTTTTATTATTTTTCAATAATCACAATACCGTCCATTTCCACTAATGCACCTTTAGGCAAACTTGCTACACCTAACGCCGCACGAGCTGGATAAGGTTGAGCAAAATATTCACCCATAATTTGATTTACTAATTGGAAATGAGACAAATCAGTTAAGAAAATATTTAACTTGGCAATATCCGCTAAGCTACCACCGCCAGCTTCACAAACCGCTTTTACATTTTCAAATACACGGCGAATTTGAGCTTCAATCCCATCAACCAATTCCATTGTATAAGGGTCTAAACCAATTTGTCCAGATAAATATAAAGTATTCCCAACTAAAATGGCTTGTGAATAAGTGCCAATGGCAGCAGGGGCTTTTTCTGTATGAATCACTTGACGAGTCATTTGAATCTCCTTCGGGGCTAGCTATCATAAACTCACAGATTTTCTGACTTTAACATAAAGTAAAACTAAACTCAATTCTCATTCCACGCAAACAAAAAAAGAAACCCGAAGGTTTCTTTTTTTAAGGTCAATCTTTACGCTTATTCACGCAACGCATCACCTAAGGCTTGGTCAAGGTCTAAGCTGATTGAATCAGCACCATCACTTGATAAACTGCCAAGGTCAAATTCAGCATTAAACACATCTTGCTGACGTGCTTCTGCTTCTTGACGACGACGCTCTAAGTGATAGGCTAAACCAGTACCTGCAGGAATCAAGCGACCTACTACAACGTTTTCTTTTAAGCCACGCAAGTCATCTTCTTTACCTGTTACTGCTGCTTCAGTCAAGACACGAGTCGTCTCTTGGAATGATGCTGCAGAGATAAATGAATCGGTTGATAATGATGCTTTAGTAATCCCCATCAACTGACGTTCAAAGCTTGCTGGGAATTTGTTTTGAGCCAATAAGGCTTGGTTTTCTTGTACTACACGAATGTAGTCCACTTGCTCGCCTTTAATAAAGCTTGAATCACCACCATCTAAGATTTCAACTTTACGCAACATTTGACGTACAATTACTTCGATATGTTTATCGTTGATTTTTACCCCTTGTAAGCGGTAAACGTCTTGTACTTCATTTACGATATAGTTGGTTAATGCCACTTCACCTTGTAAACGTAAGATATCATGTGGATTTTGTGGGCCATCGGCAATCGTTTCACCACGAGTAACTGATTCACCTTCAAATACGTTGATTTGACGCCATTTTGGAATCAACTCTTCATATACTGCACCGCCATCATCTGGTGTAATCAATAAACGGTTTTTACCTTTGGTTTCTTTACCAAAGCTTACCACACCGCTCACTTCCGCCAAGATTGCGTGTTCTTTTGGTTTACGTGCTTCAAACAAGTCTGCAACACGTGGTAAACCACCCGTAATATCACGAGTACGAGAAGACTCTTGTGGTACACGACCAATGACATCACCTACCCCAATTTTTTCACCATCACGCACAGTTAAGATGATATTTTGTGGTAAGAAATAGAAGTGTTCACCACCATCTGCTTTTTCCAACACAATCGCTGGACGCAAATCTTTACCTGATGCTGGACGGCTGGTAACTGGTAAAATTTGAATTGTGGTCATACCCGTTGCATCATCTGTTTTAGATGTTGCTGTTACGCCATCAGTAATTTGTGAGAAACGTACACGACCCGCAAACTCTGTTACGATTGGGTGTGTATGTGGATCCCATGTTGCCACAATACCGCCTGCTTCAATCGCTTCACCATCACGCAAGATAATGCTTGCACCGTATGGTAATTTATAGCGTTCACGTTCACGACCTAACTCATCGGCAATCCCAATTTCAGCAGAACGAGAAATCGAAACTAAATGACCTTTGGCATGTTGAACTGTCTTCACATTGTGGAAACGAACTGTACCTTTGTTTTTCACTTGTACGCTGTTTGCTGCAGATGTTCGGCTTGCTGCACCACCCACGTGGAAGGTACGCATGGTTAATTGTGTCCCCGGTTCACCAATCGATTGAGCTGCCATAACACCAACAGACTCACCTGGGTTCACTAAATGACCACGTGCTAAGTCACGACCATAACATTTTGCACATACACCAAAACTTGATTCACAGCTGACAACTGAACGCACTTTAACTTCATCGACACCTGCTTCTTCAAGCTGAATTGCGATTTTTTCGTCAATTAACGTGCCTTTTGGCAATACAATTTCGTTATCTGATGCACGGCGAACATCTGCTGCTGTTACACGACCTAATACACGGTCACGCAACGGCTCGATGATATCACCACCTTGGATTAATGGTGTCATCACTAAGCCATGCTCTGTACCACAATCAGGCTCTGTAATCACTAAGTCTTGTGCAACGTCCACTAAACGACGTGTCAAATAACCAGAGTTTGCTGTTTTTAATGCGGTATCCGCCAAACCTTTACGTGCACCGTGAGTTGAAATAAAGTACTGTAATACCGTTAAACCTTCACGGAAATTTGCTTTAATTGGCGTTTCAATAATCGAGCCATCTGGTTTAGCCATCAAACCACGCATACCTGCAAGCTGACGAATCTGAGCAGCACTACCACGTGCCCCTGAATCCGACATCATATAGATACTGTTGAATGATTTTTGTTTTTCAATTTCACCTTGTTTATTGACTACATCATCAAACGATAAGTTATCCATCATCGCTTTGGCAATGTTATCGTTTGTACGTGCCCAAATATCGACAACTTTGTTATAGCGTTCGCCTTCAGTTACAACACCTTGGTTGAATTGAACTTCAATTTCACGCACTTCCGCTTCAGCTTTACCAATAATTTCTTGCTTAGTTGGCGGAATCACCATGTCTTCCATACCAACAGACACGCCTGAACGTGTTGCTTGACGGAAACCTAAGTACATTAATTGGTCAGCAAAAACAACGGTATCTTTTAGACCTAAAATACGATAGCATGAGTTGATTAATTTTGAGATATTTTTCTTGTTCATCTCAACGTTAATCATATCAAAGCCTAAACCTTCAGGTACAATTTCCCAAAGTAAACAACGCCCCGGTGTTGTATCCACGATTAAGGTTTGTTGTTCTTTTTCACCTTGCTCATTGAACACCGTTTGCGTTACACGCACTTTAATGCGTGAGTGCAAATCGACTTGTTTCGTTGCTAATGCACGGTTTACTTCTGCTGTATCAGCAAATACCATGCCTTCGCCTTTACCATTAATTTTATCACGTGAAATATAGTACAAACCTAAAACCACGTCCTGAGAAGGTACGATAATTGGTTCACCGTTTGCAGGTGATAAAATGTTATTGGTAGACATCATTAACGCACGTGCTTCTAATTGAGCTTCCAAGGTTAATGGCACATGTACCGCCATTTGGTCGCCGTCAAAGTCTGCGTTAAACGCTGTACATACCAATGGATGTAAACGAATCGCTTTACCTTCAATCAAAATAGGTTCAAATGCTTGTAAACCTAAACGGTGAAGTGTTGGTGCACGGTTTAACATCACAGGGTGCTGACGAATCACATTTGCTAAAACGTCCCACACTTCAGCGGTTTCACGCTCTACCATCTTTTTCGCAGCTTTAATAGTGCTAGCATGACCTGATGACTGTAATTTTGCATAGATAAATGGCTTAAATAATTCTAATGCCATTTTCTTAGGTAAACCACATTGATGTAAACGCAATGAAGGCCCAACAGTAATTACCGAACGTCCAGAGTAATCGACACGCTTACCTAACAAGTTTTGACGGAAACGACCTTGCTTACCTTTAATCATATCAGCTAAAGATTTAAGCGGACGTTTGTTTGAACCTGTAATTGCACGACCACGACGACCATTATCTAATAACGCATCTACTGATTCTTGTAACATACGTTTTTCGTTACGCACAATAATATCAGGTGCTGCAAGGTCTAATAAACGTTTTAAACGGTTATTACGGTTAATCACACGGCGATATAAATCGTTTAAATCTGATGTCGCAAAACGTCCACCTTCAAGCGGTACAAGCGGACGTAAATCTGGTGGTAATACTGGCAATACATTCATTACCATCCACTCAGGCTTATTGTTTGACTCTTTGAAAGCTTCCATCAACTTCAAACGCTTAGACATTTTTTTCAATTTTGTCTCAGACGTTGTTTGTGGAATTTCTTCACGCAAACGTGCAATTTCTGCTTCAACATCAATATCACGCAATAAGTCTTGAACTGCTTCTGCACCCATTTTTGCAGAGAACTCATCGCCATGCTCTTCTAAAGCATTGTAATATTCTTCATCTGTCAATAATTGGTACTTTTCAAGTGCGGTTAACCCTGGGTCAGTTACCACATAAGATTCAAAATACAATACACGTTCAATATCACGCAAGGTCATATCTAATAATAAACCGATACGACTTGGTAATGATTTTAAGAACCAAATATGAGCTACTGGCGATGCAAGCTCAATATGCCCCATACGTTCACGGCGAACTTTTGCTGTCGTAACTTCTACACCACATTTTTCACAAATTACGCCTTTATATTTCATACGCTTGTATTTACCACACAAGCACTCATAATCTTTGGTTGGGCCAAAGATTTTGGCACAGAATAAACCATCACGCTCTGGTTTAAATGTACGATAGTTAATCGTTTCAGGCTTTTTCACTTCACCATGAGACCATGACTTAATCATCTCTGGCGATGCTAGACCAATACGGATACGGTCAAATTCGACTAAACCTTGACCATCTTCCGATTTCTTACGCATAATATTGAGCAAGTCTTTCACTGTATTTCTCCGTAAACCGAGCCAATCACTCGTCATTTGGCTCGGTAGGTGTCATTCTTTAATCCGCTTTATAACGCTGAATTATTCGCCATCTTTAAGTTCAATATTGATACCTAAAGAACGGATTTCTTTGGTCAATACATTAAACGATTCTGGAATACCAGGGTCCATATAATGGTTGTCATCTACAATATTCTTATAGATGCGGGTACGACCATCAACATCGTCCGATTTCACAGTCAGCATTTCTTGTAAGGTATAGGCTGCACCATAAGCTTCTAATGCCCAAACTTCCATCTCACCGAAACGCTGACCACCGAATTGAGCTTTACCGCCCAATGGTTGTTGTGTTACAAGTGAGTATGAACCTGTTGAACGTGCGTGCATCTTGTCATCAACCAAGTGGTTTAATTTCAACATGTACATATAACCAACCGTTACAGGGCGGTCAAACTGTTCTCCAGTACGTCCATCAAATAAAATTTGCTGACCAGATGTTGGTAATTCTGCTAATTCCAATAATTCTTTGATTTGCGTTTCTTCTGCACCATCAAATACTGGCGTCGCTAATGGTACACCTGCACGCAAGTTGCCTGCTAACTTTAAGATTTCTTCATCACTTAAGCTATCAAGGTCTTCTTGCTCACCACCGACTTTGTTGTAAATCTTGTCTAAGAATTCACGCAATTCAAATACGGTACGTTGTTGTTTAAGCATCTTATCAATTTGCTCACCCAAACCACGAGCAGCTAAACCTAAATGCGTTTCCAAAATCTGTCCCACGTTCATACGAGATGGTACGCCCAATGGGTTTAATACGATATCAACAGGCACACCGTTGATGTCATATGGCATATCTTCTACAGGCAAGATGTTTGAAACCACACCTTTGTTACCATGACGACCTGCCATCTTATCCCCTGGTTGGATACGACGTTTCACCGCTAAGTAAACTTTGACAACTTTTAATACGCCAGTCGTGAGTTCATCACCTGTAGATAATTTGCGTTTTTTCTCTGCAAATTTCTGGTCAATTTCATCGCCTTTATCTTTTAAGAAGGCTTGAATTTGAGATAAACGTTCTGCCACGCCTTCATCAGCAGGTTGAATTTCAACTAATTGGCTGACTTCTAATTGTGATAAAACATCTTCTGTTAAAACATCACCACGTTTTGTTGAACCACCACCGTTTGATGTTTGGTCTTTTAATAAGCGGACAATACGTTCACGAGCAGCTTCTTCAAAGATTTTGTATTCTTCTTTTAAGTCTTTACGATACGCATCAAGTTGAGATTTTTCAATCGCTAATGCACGCTCATCTTTTTGTACGCCATCACGAGTAAACACTTGTACATCAATGACTGTACCTTTAGTACCTGATGGTACACGCAATGAAGTATCTTTTACATCAACTGCTTTTTCACCAAAAATAGCACGCAATAACTTTTCTTCAGGCGTTAATTGCGTTTCACCTTTTGGCGTTACTTTACCTACTAAAATATCACCAGCGGTTACTTCTGCACCAATATATACGATACCTGCAGCATCTAACTTAGATAATGCAGCTTCGCCTACATTTGGAATATCTGCGGTAATTTCTTCAGCACCCAATTTAGTATCACGAGCAACACATGATAATTCTTGAATGTGAATTGACGTTAAACGGTCTTCTTGAAGAACTCGCTCTGATAATAAAATAGAGTCTTCATAGTTATAGCCATTCCAAGTCATAAACGCTACACGCATATTTTGACCAAGTGCCAACTCCCCTAAATCAGTTGATGGGCCATCTGCCAAAATATCACCTGCTGCAATCACATCTCCTTGTTTCACCACAACATTTTGGTTAATACAAGTATTTTGGTTTGAACGGGTATATTTAATTAAGTTATAAATATCAACGCCTGCTTCGCCCGCAATCATCTCATTTTCATTGACACGAATCACGATACGAGATGCGTCAACATAATCAATCACACCGCCACGTTTTGCAACAACGCACACGCCAGAATCTCGTGCAACGTTTGCTTCCATACCTGTACCCACAAGTGGCTTATCTGCACGCAAAGTTGGCACTGCTTGACGTTGCATGTTTGAACCCATCAATGCACGGTTCGCATCGTCATGCTCAAGGAACGGAATTAATGATGCTGCAACTGAAACAATTTGTTGTGATGAAACGTCCATATGCGTTACACGGTCAGGTGTCATACGCACAAATTCACCATGATGACGAACAGAAACTAACTCTTCTGCTAAGTTATTGTTTTCATCTAAGATTGAGTCAGCTTGTGCAATCACTGTGCCTACTTCTTCAATCGCAGATAAATATTCCACTTCGTCCGTTACATGACCATCAACCACTTTACGGTATGGCGTTTCTAAGAAACCAAATTCATTGGTTTTTGCATAAATCGATAATGAGTTAATCAAACCAATGTTCGGGCCTTCAGGCGTTTCAATCGGACATACACGACCATAATGGGTTTGATGTACGTCACGCACTTCAAAGCCTGCACGCTCACGAGTTAAACCACCTGGCCCTAAAGCTGAAACACGACGCTTATGCGTAATTTCAGACAATGGGTTGTTTTGGTCCATAAATTGAGATAATTGGCTAGAACCAAAGAACTCTTTAATTGCTGCTGAAACAGGTTTCGCATTAATCAAATCTTGTGGCGATAAATTATCCGTTTCCGCTTGGCTCAAACGCTCTTTAACCGCACGCTCAACACGCACTAAACCTACACGGAATTGGTTCTCTGTCATTTCACCAACAGAACGTACACGACGATTTCCTAAATGGTCGATGTCGTCCACTTCACCTTTACCGTTACGAATCTCAACCAACATACGCAAGACATCAATAATATCGTCATGAGATAAAACACCTTCAATCTCACGAGATTTATAATCCATGCCCACTTCGTAAGGACGACCCAAACGGCGGTTAAACTTCATACGACCAACAGGCGACAAGTCATAACGCTCAGTGGTAAAGAATAAATTGGTAAATAAATTCTCTGCTGCTTCTTTGGTTGGCGGTTCACCCGGACGCATCACCTTATAAATTTCCACTAAGGCTTCATCACGGTCTTTAGTATCATCTGCACGCAATGTATCTGCGATAAATGAACCACGGTCAATGTCATTGGTAAACAAGATATTAAACTGTTTTACCCCATTTTCCGCTAATTTCACTAACAAATCGTGAGAAAGTTGCGTATTTGCTGAAAGCACACTGCCATCTTTTAATTCAACATCTTCAGCCAATACACGCTCATACAAATATTCATCAGGAATATCTAATTTGGTAATGCCAGCAGCTTCAATTTGACGTACATGACGAGCATTAATACGTTTTCCTTGCTCAACTAAAACCTTACCATCTTTATCCTTAATATCAAATTGAGCCATTTCACCACGCAAACGCTCAGCAACTAAGTCAATTTGATAACTTCCCATATCACTATAAACACCCACTTTCTCAAAGAACATATTTAAAATGTCTTGAGTGCTATAGCCTAAAGCACGCAACATCACCGTTGCCAACAACTTACGACGACGGTCAATACGCACATAAACCAAATCTTTGGCATCAAACTCAAAGTCTAACCAAGAACCACGGTATGGAATAATACGTGCAGAATACAAGACTTTACTACTTGAATGCGTCTTACCTTTATCGTGGTCAAAGAACACCCCCGGAGAACGATGTAATTGCGATACAATCACACGCTCAGTACCATTGATAACAAAAGTACCATTCTCCGTCATCAATGGGATTTCACCCATATAGACTTCTTGCTCACGCACATCTTTAATCGCTTTACTATCACGGTCTTTAATAATCAAGCGAATTTTTACACGCATAGGTGCTGCATAGGTCGAACCACGCAAAATACACTCACGCACATCAAATTCAGGTTTCCCCAATTGGTACTCAACAAATTCCAATGCCGCATTACCCGTATAACTTTCAATCGGGAATACTGAACGGAATGCAGACTGAAGACCGATATCTTGACGATTTTTTGGAGTTTTGCCATCTTGCAAAAATTCCTTGTAAGAGTCTTTTTGAATCTCTAACAAATATGGAACTTGCATGACTTGAGGCAATTTACCAAAATTCTTACGGATCCGCTTTTTTTCGGTATATGAGTATGCCATTTTAGGTCCTCTAAATTGATTTAAACACAATCATCCGGCCGGAATGATACTGAGAAACATATTTTAAATACATCTCTCTCATTCCAACACGTTTATGAATGAAATAAGATGATTTAAAATACTTTAAAAAATGCTTAAGCATATTTTCACATAAAAAATATGATTAAACATTTGGCTAAAATATGGTGAAAAAACAACCATCACCACATCTTAAAAAGACAGACTAAGCTCTCTATTGTAACGCAAAATGGCTGATGACCCAATAGTCATCAGCCACTTTTGGGAATCTTTTTGCAAAGACCCCAAAAAACAATTACTTAAGGGTAACTGTAGCACCAGCTTCTTCAAGTTTCTTCTTAAGTTCTTCGCCTTCTTCTTTAGAAACGCCTTCCTTAAGAACAGCTGGAGCACCTTCAACTAAATCTTTAGCTTCTTTCAAGCCTAAGCCAGTTGCTTCACGAACTGCTTTAATTACGCCTACTTTGTTCGCACCGAAGCTTGTTAACTCTACGTTGAACTCAGTTTGCTCTTCAGCAGCAGCAGCACCTGCAACAGGAGCAGCAGCAACTGCAACAGCAGCAGCAGATACATTGAATTTTTCTTCAAAAGCAGAAATTAATTCAACTAATTCAAGAACAGTTTTTTCAGCAACTGCATTTAAGATTTCTTCGTTTGATAATGCCATGAGAATAACTCCAAATGGATATTGAATAAGATAAAAGTTTTAAAATTAAGCTTCTTGCTCGTTTTTCTCTTTGAGTGCAGTAAGTAAACGACCCAATTTCGAAATAGGAGCTTGAAGAACATTGGCAAGCATAGTAAGTGCTTTCTCTTGGTTTGGAAGATTAGCAATTACACTAATTTCACTACCAGAATACACTTTACCATCAAATGCAGCTGCTTTTAATTCAAATGCTTTGTTTGTTTTAGCAAACTCTTCGAATAAACGTGCTGCAGCACCCATGTCATCTTCAGAAGTTGAAAACGCAATAATTGTTGGACCAACTAATACATCATTTAAAATGTCAAATTGAGTACCTTCAACTGCACGCTTAGCCAAAGTATTACGCACAATACGTACATAAACATTAGACTTACGCGCTTGTACACGAAGTTGAGTCAATTGTTCAACATTTAAACCTTGATAGTCAGCAACAACAGCAGAGTATGCAGTGCTAGCCACTTGATTGACCGCTGCTACAATCTCTTTTTTGTCCTCTAAAAGTAGAGCCACTGTAAACCTCCTAAAAGGGAATTTATGTATCACACAGATACACACCTAATTTGTGAGCCTAAACTCACACACGGAGGAGAAAATTCTCACTACCGCATCTACGCAGGCTAAATTTTAAGAAAAATAAAGTACCTACTCTATTTCTCGCCTGAGGTCTTTGACGCTAATAGACAATTATCTATCGATTCAAAGTCCACTTGGAATAAGAGATAACATCTCATCTCTCACTCCCAAGATTTTCGTATCGAACCCTTAGGGGCTCAAAATTCTATTGAATGTTCTAATTACTTAGAAACATCGTTTACATCAATCGTTAAACCTGGACCCATTGTAGAGCTCAAAGTTACTTTCTTGATATAAACACCTTTAGATGTTGCAGGTTTTGCTTTTTTCAAGTCAGCGATTAACGCTTCAACGTTTTGACGAACAGCAGTTGCATCAAAACCAACTTGACCAATCGCAGCATGGATAATACCAGCTTTATCTACACGGTAACGTGCTTGACCTGATTTTGCATTTTTAACTGCAGTTGCGACATCAGGTGTTACTGTACCTACTTTAGGGTTTGGCATTAAACCACGAGGGCCTAAAATTGTACCTAATTTACCTACAACACGCATTGCATCTGGAGCAGCAATCACTACATCAAAATCTAAGTTGCCTGCTTGAATGCTTTCAGCCAAGTCATCAAAACCAACAACATCTGCACCTTCTGCTTTAGCCGCTTCTGCTTGAGCACCTTGAGCAAATACTGCTACACGAACGCTCTTACCAGTACCTGCAGGTAATGTTGTTGCACCACGAACCACTTGGTCAGATTTACGAGGGTCTACACCTAAGTTTACAGCGATGTCTAAAGACTCTTTAAACTTAACTGCTGGTAAACCATTTAATACTTGTACAGCTTCATCTAAAGTATAAACTTTGTTTGTATCAACTGCTGCTGCAATCGCTTTTTGACGTTTTGTTAATTTAGCCATGTCTTACAGCTCCACTTCCAAGCCCATAGAACGAGCAGAACCTGCGATTGTACGTACACGTGCATCTAAATCAGCACCTGTTAAGTCTGGTTCTTTTGTTGTTGCGATTTCTTCTAATTGAGCACGGGTTAATTTACCAACTTTAGTTTTGTTTGGTACAGAAGAACCCTTTTGGATACCAGCCGCTTTCTTAATTAGAATAGACGCTGGAGGAGTTTTCATGATAAATGTAAATGATTTATCATTATAAACTGTAATTACAACAGGAATTGGTAAACCCACTTCAAGTTTTTGAGTTGCAGCGTTAAACTCTTTACAGAACGCCATAATGTTTACACCACGTTGACCTAATGCTGGACCAATTGGTGGTGATGGGTTTGCTTTACCTGCTGGAACTTGCAGCTTGATATAGCCGTCAATCTTCTTTGCCATGTTACATTTACCTCTGGGTACAAACGCCTTTCAGCTCCCCAATATTTTTTTGATGAAGTTTAAACTTCTAAAACCAAAATCATTACCCTAAAAATTAGGGGCAACGTATTATACATGATTTTTCTTTAGATACCAAGAAAAATTAAATCGTTTTTTCCACTTGTTTGAATTCAAGCTCAACTTGCGTTGGACGGTTAAATACATTAATGGTTAAAGTTAAACGAGATTTATCGTACAATACTTCTTCAACTACACCTTTAAAGTCTGCAAATGGCCCGTCAATTACCAATAATTCTTCACCCGGTTCAAACATAGTTTTTGGACGAGGTGCTTCGCCTTTATTTTGCACACGAGCTAAAATCGCATCTGCTTCTTTTTGGGTAATTGGTGCAGGCTTTTCAGGTGTTCCGCCAATAAAGCCCAACACTTTTGGACATTCTTTTACAATATGCCATGTATCATCATTCATTTCCATTTCGATTAATACATAACCTGGGAAAAATTTACGCTCAGATTTGCGTTTTTTCCCATCTTTCATTTCCACCACTTCTTCAGTTGGCACAAGCACATCACCAAAACTGTCTGCTACAGCACTGCGTTGAATACGGTCTTTTAAAGAACGCATTACTTGCTTTTCATATCCTGAATAAGCATGAACAATATACCAACGTTTCATTTTAAACTACCCAATAATGACTTTCATTAATAAACTAAAGAGGCTATCTAAGCACCATAATAATACTGCAGTTACAAAAACGACAACAATCACTTGCCATGATGTTGTTGTGGTTTCTGCTTTTGTCGGCCAAATTACTCGACGTAACTCAATACGAGATTCCTTTAACAGTTGAATAAATGCCTTTCCTTGATGTGTGATGTACAATAAACCAAATGCAACAATCACACTTGTCAAAATAACACCAACACGCACCCATACATCATTGGCAGCAACCCAATATTTAGGTAATAACGTGTTTGCCATCACCGCCCCAAACAACAAAGCTAATGCAATAATCCATAAAATAATATCAAAAGCAGACCCTTGTTTGACCACTTCAGTTTCAGAATTACGATGCAACTTTGCTTTAACACTTGATGTGTCGGATGACTTATTGTTTGACATATTCATACTCGTCATAGAATTGACTATTTATTATAGAAAATTTTTGACGACTATCAAAGATTTTTTATAATAAATAACATATCCTGCCAATATTTTACTTTATAGAGCTTTATTGTGTGATAAAAATCTATATTTCTAACAACAAAATGTATCGGAAGAAAACTCCCGATACATTTTTTAAACAGAAAATCTGTTAAGGCTTATGCTGTTACTTTAGAAACAACACCCGCACCTACTGTACGACCACCTTCACGAATCGCAAAGCGTAAACCTGCGTCCATCGCGATTGGGTGAATCAATTCTACTGACATTTCTACGTTGTCACCAGGCATTACCATTTCTACGCCTTCTTTCAACTGAATCGCACCTGTTACGTCAGTTGTACGGAAGTAGAATTGTGGACGGTAACCATTTAAGAATGGAGTGTGACGACCACCTTCTTCTTTTGACAACACATATACTTCTGCGTCAAATTTAGTGTGTGGCTTGATTGTACCTGGTTTTGCTAATACTTGACCACGTTGTACTTCTTCACGTTTTGTACCACGCAATAAGATACCACAGTTCTCACCTGCACGACCTTCGTCAAGTAATTTACGGAACATTTCTACGCCAGTTACTGTTGTTTTCGCTGTATCTTTGATACCTACGATTTCAACTTCTTCACCAACTTTGATTACACCAGTTTCTACACGACCAGTTACTACTGTACCACGACCAGAAATTGAGAATACGTCTTCGATTGGCATTAAGAATTCTTTGTCAATCGCACGCTCTGGCTCTGGGATGTAGCTGTCTAATGCAGCAACTAAGTCTAATACTGATTGTTCACCGTATTGACCTGCATCGCCTTCTAATGCTTTTAATGCTGAACCACGGATAACTGGAGTGTCATCACCTGGGAAGTCGTAAGAAGAAAGTAATTCACGTACTTCCATCTCAACTAATTCTAATAATTCTTCATCATCAACAAGGTCGCATTTGTTTAAGAATACAACGATGTATGGTACACCTACTTGACGAGATAATAAGATGTGCTCACGAGTTTGTGGCATTGGACCGTCAGTCGCTGCACATACAAGAATCGCACCGTCCATTTGAGCCGCACCAGTAATCATGTTTTTCACATAGTCCGCGTGTCCTGGGCAGTCAACGTGTGCATAGTGACGAGTTGGAGAGTCGTATTCTACGTGAGAAGTATTGATTGTAATACCACGTGCTTTTTCTTCAGGTGCAGAGTCGATTTGTGAATAGTCTTTTGCTTCACCGCCGTAGTTTTTCGCACAGATTGTTGCGATTGCAGCAGTTAAAGTTGTTTTACCATGGTCAACGTGACCGATTGTACCTACGTTTACGTGTGGTTTGTTACGTTCAAA
>JBHACK010000041.1:0-6940 GCA_041854545.1 Acinetobacter sp.
CAACAATCCATGTATTGTAACGGTGAGCCAGTTGTTCTAAACGTTGTTGTAATTCTTCAAAGCGTTGGGCGGTTTCTCGTTGTTTCGCACCTGCAAAACAGAGTACATTTTCAGGAAATACAATCAGTTCCGCACCATTGGTTTGGCTTTGCTGTAAAAGTTGTTCTACGGTGATAAAGTTTTGTTCAATATCACTTTGAGAATTCATTTGGGCGATGGAGATTCGGGTCATGATGATGTCTCTTTAGGGTTTGAATATTGTGAAGGGCTTTAGAATGTATAATATTTTTAATTATTTAATTAATTATCTTAACATGGTAGATTTCATGATGCAATGATGGAATAGGAATATAGATATATAAAATTATAATAAAAAAACTTAAAAGTTTACATAGCGAAAAGAATAATATACACTTATAAGTAAGAACTAAATTTAGAGAAGGTGTTGTAATGGTAAAATTCAACTCTCATTTAATGAGTCCATTATGTTTAGCAATAGCTTTAATAATGAATGTTGCTTGTTCAGAGCAAAAAAATGAAACAAATATGAATAAACCACTAGATGCTATAGAACAAAAAAATATTCCAACATGTAAAAAACCAAACGTTTCTAGTAGTTATTATGATGAGGTATTTTGCTTAAATCATGGTTTAGCAATGGTTAGACTTGCAGAAAAGTATCATATTGTTGATGCAGATGGAAAAATCGTTGTATATCATATTAAAAATTTTAATCCTAGTGGTTTAGCAAGTATTGAAAAAGATAAAAAATGGGGATTAGTTCATAAGTCAGGTAAAATTTTATTGCCTATTGAATATGATGCAATAGGTAAGATTGGAGATTTAACAAAAGTTACAAAAGGTAAAAAATATGGTTTAGTTAATAAGGAAGGTCAACTTATTCTTCCAGCAGAATATGATTCATTTAAGACAACTATTAATAGAAATATCATTATTGAAAAAGATGGAAAGTATGGTTTTATTTATAGGGAAAGTCATATCATTATTCCGGCAATTTATGAACATATGATGTATCCAAGTAATGAAAAAAGTTTAATAGGTGTTAAAAAAGAAGGAAAATGGGGCTTTATTGATAAAAATAATCAAGTTATTATTCCTATACAATATGATGCAATTCGACCATTTAATGGGGGAACTTTGGCAGGTTTTAAACAGGGGAGTCAATGGGGATTTATGGATACAACAGGGCAAACAGTGATTACTGCACAATATGATAATGTTGGTGTATTTGGTGAAGGTTTAGTTGCAGTTCAAAAAGATGGAAAATGGTCTTTTATAGATACAACAGCAAAAATTATGATTCCAATTAATGGACAATATGATGAAATATTTGCTTTAAGTGGTGGATTGGCGATTGTTCAAAAATCTAAAAAATCGGGGGTTATTAATAGAATGGGGGAATTAATTATTCCTATACAATATGAGTTTATCTCTAGAGATCGAGATTTTGTATATGTTATAAATGGTAATAAACAAGGATTATTCACTAAAGCAGGAAAAATGATACTTCCAGTACAATATGATAAAATAGAAAGAAGAGGGATTTCATCTGATTTAATTCAGGTTGAGAAAAATGGAAAAGTAGGGATAGTTGATTTATTAGGTAAAACCGTTATTCCTGTGCAGTATGATGAAATAGATGGGGGACATATTTCATCTGATTTAACTCAGGTTAAGAAAAATGGAAAAATAGGAGCAATTGATCAATCAGGTAAAATTGTTATTCCTGTACAGTATGATTTTATACAGAGTGAACGACATCCTTTTATTAAGCAAAAAAGTATATTGGTTGTAAAAAAGAATGGTAAAAAAGGTTGGCTTGATGAAACTGGTAAAACAATCCTACTGCCTATTGAATATGATTCAATCTCTCATGTTCAAGAAGAGATGATTAGAGTAGAAAAAAATGGAAAATATGGTTTTATTGATAAAACCTTGAAGGTTGTTATTCCAATTCAATATGATCATACTAGTTATTTTCGACAGGGTATTGTACAAGTAAGTAAAAATAATCAACTATTCTATTTTGATAAAACGGGTGCTATTGTTAAAAAGTAAAAAGTTTGAATTCATAAAAGCAGTAGAAAATAAAATATTTTCCACTGCTTTTATTTTATATTCATAATTCATTTTTTAGATGAATTATTTTTTCGGTACTAAACCTTCCGCTTTTTCCAAAGTTTCATCATTATTAAAAAACTTTTCACGTTGTTCTTCCAAAAACTTTTTCGCTTCAGGTTCAAACACATTTAAACGTTTTTCATTGATGAGTGTGGTTTGATGTTGTAACCATTCTTGCCATGCTTGTTTAGACACGGTTTCAAATAGCTCTTGACCTTTTGCCCCCGGAAATGGAGCGGTTGCTAAACCTTCCATTTCCTGTTGATATTTACGACAAAAAACTTGACGTGTCATGTTAGTTCCCCAGTTGTTGTAAACGCTGTTTTGCACGTTCAATCGCTAATTTAACTTGTTGTGGTGCAGTTCCGCCCAAGTGATTGCGTGCTGAAACAGAGGCTTCTAAGGTTAAGGCTTGACTAAACACATCTTGCTCAATTAAAGGCGAAAATTGCTGTAATTGTTCAAGCGTTAATTCAGATAAATCCTTATCTTCTTGTACGCCTAAGGCAACGGCTTTACCCACAATTTCATGAGCATCACGGAAAGGAATGCCTTTTTTCACTAAATAATCAGCTAAATCGGTTGCAGTTGAAAAACCACGCAATGCCGCTTCACGCATAATCGCAACATTTGGTACAAGTGCAGGAATCATATCGGCAAATGCCATTAGACTACCACGCACGGTATCTATCGCATCAAATAAAGGCTCTTTATCTTCTTGATTGTCTTTATTGTAGGCGAGTGGTTGTCCTTTCATTAAAGTGAGCAAGCTGATTAAATCGCCAAATACACGCCCTGCCTTACCACGAATAAGCTCTGGTACATCAGGATTTTTCTTTTGTGGCATGATAGATGAACCTGTGCAGAAACGGTCTGGAATTTGCACAAATTTAAATTGAGCCGATGTCCATAAAATTAACTCTTCTGAAATGCGAGATAAGTGCATCATAATTAACGATGCAACCGAGTTAAATTCAATGGCAAAATCACGGTCAGATACGCCATCAAGCGAGTTTTCGCAAATGCCTTCAAAGCCTAATAATTGAGCTGTATATTCACGGTCAATTGGATAGGTTGTGCCAGCTAAAGCAGCCGAGCCAAGGGGCATACGGTTTACACGTTTACGGCAATCAATCAGGCGTTCGCTATCACGCAATAACATTTCAAACCATGCTAATAGGTGATGACCAAAGGTTACAGGTTGAGCAGTTTGTAGATGAGTAAACCCCGGCATGATGGTATCGGTATTTTGGCTTGCAAGGGTTAAAATGCCGTGTTGTAAACGGTTTAATAAGCCTAAAATTGCATCAATTTCATCACGCAAATAAAGGCGAATGTCGGTTGCCACTTGGTCATTACGGCTACGTCCTGTATGCAGTTTTTTACCAGTAATGCCAATGCGTTCTGTTAAACGGTGTTCGATATTCATGTGAACATCTTCAAGGTCAATTCGCCATTCAAAATTGCCTGCTTCGATTTCCGCTTTAATTTGTGTTAAGCCGTTGATAATGTCATCACGTTCTTGTTCCGTTAAAATGCCGACTTTAGCAAGCATGGTTGCGTGTGCGATAGAACCTTGAATGTCCTGTGCATAAAAACGTTGGTCAAATTGGACAGATGCGGTAAACTCTGCTACAAAGGCATCAGTTGCTTCACTAAAGCGACCGCCCCACATACCGGATGTTTGATTTGGTGTATTCATAATCTGCGTACTTGAGTTAGAAAAATATGGCTAGTATAACAAATTCAGCGAAAAATTCCGAAACTTCGCATGATTCTTTTTCCGATTATTTTTTTAGTAAAATCGGAAGACGGCATTTATTGATTGAGTTAGGTTGTGCAAGTCTGGTTTTTTCCTTTGTGATTGTGTTAGCCAAGGCTCAATCGTGGACAACATTTCGTGTCTTTGATTTAATCAATCATGTGTTGTATATGTTGTGGGTGGTATTTGCCTTTGTCAGCATTGTACATATTTATCAACGTGAGTTAAATCGTAAAAGTCAGCGTCAAGTTTTGATTTATGTGTTTGTCTTGTTGCAGTTGATTGTGTTATTAACATCGAGTTTATTGCATATTGCCTATTGTTTAGGGGGAGATGGTTGGCAAAATTTTGGATTGCGTGGTATTAAATTTATTAGTTTGCATTTAAGTTATAGTATTTTATTGGGCGGATTTTGTTTGCATTATATTTATGTTAAAAATCAATGGTTACATAAAAAAAATAGTGAATTAAAATATCGTGTGCAAGCCATGCAAGCTCGTATTCACCCGCATTTTTTATTTAATAGTTTAAATAGTGCGGTGAGTTTAATTGCGATTGACCCCGATAAAGCGGAAGAAATGTTGATTAATTTATCTCGGTTATTTCGTGCCAGTTTCCAAGAGTTAAAATTAGTCAGTTTAAAGGAAGAAATTACCTTATGTCAGCATTATTTATCGATTGAGAAGATTCGTTTAGGTGAGCGTTTAAATGTAGAATGGAAAATTTGTGCCAATGAGCGTTTATTAAATCAAATTCAAATTCCGCTTTTGACTCTACAACCATTATTAGAAAATAGTATTTTACATGGAATTGAAAAAATCAGCACGACTGGAACGATTTCAATTTTAGTGGAAGTTGTAGATTGTTATGTGAGCGTGGTGATTCATAATCCTTATCAAACGCAAGAATCAACGGTTCGCCGTGAACATAATGGCATTGCAGTCGAAAATGTAAAACAGCGTTTGGCGGTCTATTATCGTAATAGTTTAAAATTTCATCATCATCAGGGAGATGGTTTATATACGACTTTATTTAGTTATCAATATACAGAGCATTAATGTTATACTAATCGTTGTAATAGGGCGTGTTAAATGTCGCCAATATGTCAATAGATGGAATGATGTGTCCATCGCTGTATAAAGGAACAAACAATGAGAATCATCATTGCAGATGATGAACCCTTAGCCATTGAGCGATTAAAACGTTTAGTCGAACAACTGGGCTATACGGTTGTGGCAACGGCTCAACATGGTAAACAGGTATTAGACCTTGTGCAACAACATCAACCAGATGCGGTGTTGCTTGATGTGCAAATGCCTGAAATGGACGGTTTAAGCTGTGCTGAACAGTTACGCCAAATGAGTCCACTATTGTCCATTGTTTTTTGTACAGCGTACGATGAACACGCACTCAATGCGTTTAAATTACACGCAGATGGCTATTTACTTAAGCCCATCATGAAACAAGAATTACAACAACTGCTGACACGTTTAGAGCAGTTAAAACATTTATCTGCACGAGAAGAATCGCCAGTTGCTACAACAACACGGCAACATATTAGCGTTAAAACGCATAAAGGCATTGAACTGATTGCCATTGACGATATTTACTATTTTATTGCTGACCAAAAATATGTAACTTTACGCCATAAACAGGGGACAGCATTAATTGATGATACCTTAAAAGAATTAGAACATGAATTTGCTCAACGTTTTATCCGAATCCATCGCAATGCCTTAGTGGCGATTAATGCACTGGTTGCATTAGAACATGACCAACAACACAGCTATGTCCGTCTAAAAGACATTGATGAACGCCTTGTGGTCAGTCGCCGTTTAGTGGCAGATGTTAAACAATGTTTAATGAGTCGCTAGATGTGCAGACTAAGCAAACAATATCTCAGCTGACAATAGAGCCAAAATTCGGCATAATAGCCATATAATTGATATAGAAACCTTATTTATGAACACACTCACCATTGCCACACGTCAAAGCCCCCTTGCTTTATGGCAAGCGGAACATATCCGCCAACGTTTACAACATCTTCACCCAGCGTTACAGGTTGAATTAATGACCTTTGTAACACAAGGAGATAAAATTTTAGATACACCGCTTGCGAAAATTGGCGGAAAAGGTTTATTTGTCAAAGAATTAGAAAATGCTTTGCTAGATGGACGAGCAGATTTAGCGGTACATTCCATGAAAGATGTGCCAATGGAGTTACCAACGGGTTTAACCTTAGCTGTCATTTGCCAACGTGAAGACCCGTTAGATGCGTTTGTATCGAATCGTTATACACATTTTAATGAATTACCACAGGGAGCGATTGTTGGTACATCTAGTT
Source organism: Acinetobacter sp. (assembly GCA_041854545.1). GTDB lineage: Bacteria > Pseudomonadota > Gammaproteobacteria > Pseudomonadales > Moraxellaceae > Acinetobacter. The sequence goes on from JBHACK010000041.1 coordinate 6,249, forward strand.
TACGCCGTAAATGTCAATTATTACAACAACGCCCAGATTTAACCATTCACGATTTACGGGGCAATGTGGGGACACGTTTAGCCAAGTTAGATGATGGGCAATATGATGCCATTATTTTGGCGAGTGCAGGGTTAAAACGTTTAGGCTTAACGGAACGGATACGCCATACCCTTGAACCACACATTAGCTTACCTGCGGTTGGACAGGGGGCTTTAGGCTTAGAATGTCGAGCAGATGATAAACGCACTTTAGCGTTAATCTCTGCGTTAGCCGATGAAGAAACCAGTTTATGTGTTCAAGCGGAGCGAGCATTTAATGCGTATTTACAAGGCGGTTGCCAAGTCCCCATCGCAAGTTATGCTATCTTAAAAGATGGTCAATTATATATGGAAGGGCGAGTGGGGAGTGTTGATGGACACACCTTATTAAAAGCTAATATTCAAGGCGACCCACAACAGGCGATTGCATTGGGCGAACAACTGGCTCAAAACCTATTAGCACAAGGTGCAGGAGAATTACTGCACGCACTTTACACATGAATCCAATACATTATCGTGGACTGTTTATCAATACTCGCCCTGCAGAACGAGCAGGGCGAATTTTGTCCACAGAAATGGCATGGCAAGAAGTCTATTTGCCTTTACTGGCATTAACGCCGTGTCCATTAACTGATGTATTAAAACAACAATTAC
>JBHACK010000042.1:0-3847 GCA_041854545.1 Acinetobacter sp.
AGAGTCGATTTGTGAATAGTCTTTTGCTTCACCGCCGTAGTTTTTCGCACAGATTGTTGCGATTGCAGCAGTTAAAGTTGTTTTACCATGGTCAACGTGACCGATTGTACCTACGTTTACGTGTGGTTTGTTACGTTCAAATTTAGCCTTTGCCATTTGAAAATTTCCTCTTTAATCAATACGAAGATGTGTTGATTTAAAATTGGGTTGCCTAATACTTCAAAAGCAGACTAAAAAGCCTGCTTTTATGAAAATAATTATATAAACTTTTGTGTTAAATGTAAAGCATCTGGAGCTCTTATCGAGATTTGAACTCGAGACCTCTCCCTTACCAAGGGAGTGCTCTACCACTGAGCTATAAGAGCGATATCATCAATCTATTTGTGTATTAAATGGAGCGGGAGACGAGGATCGAACTCGCGACATACAGCTTGGAAGGCTGTCGCTCTACCAACTGAGCTACTCCCGCAAAGATACGATATAGATTGAAAGGTAGATGGTGGTGAGGGAAGGATTCGAACCTTCGAAACTTTCGTGGCAGAGTTACAGTCTGCTCCCTTTGACCGCTCGGGAACCTCACCTGATTTGCATCGCACTTATTCAGTGCCGTCCTAGATATTTACATTAAAAAGAATGGTGCCGACAATCGGATTCGAACTGATGACCTACTGATTACAAGTCAGTTGCTCTACCAACTGAGCTATGTCGGCGTTTTTTAATGTTCATCTCGGGAACGGTGTGCAGTATAGCAAATTTAAATTTTATTGCAAGCACTTTTTTCATTTTTTTTTAAAAAAAGTGCTTTTTGTTTAAAAAACAAGCCCTTTTGCTGATAATTCAACCGATTTTATCACTGCACGGGCTTTTATTTGGGTTTCGTTCCATTCTGACTCTGGGTTTGAGTCGGCAACTAAGCCTGCTCCTGCTTGGACATAGACTTTTTGTTGGCGAATGACACAGGTACGTATGGCAATGGCTAAATCCATTTCTCCATGCCAGCCAAGGTAGCCTATCGCTCCGCCAAATACGCCACGTTTTACTGGTTCTACTTCGTCAATAATTTCCATTGCTCGAATTTTTGGGGCTCCTGATAGTGTTCCTGCTGGGAATGTGGCTTTAAAGACATCTAAGGCATCAACATCTTCTCGGACTTCTGCTTGGACATTAGAGACAATGTGCATGACGTGTGAGTAGCGTTCTATTATCATTTTGTCTGTTACTTGGACTTTGCCAATTTTTGCTACTCGTCCTACATCGTTGCGTCCTAAGTCTATCAGCATCAGATGTTCGGCTATTTCTTTTTCATCGGCAAGGAGTTCTTGTTCGAGTGCTAAGTCTTCTTCTCGTGTTTTACCCCGTGGACGTGTGCCTGCAATCGGTCGTACGGTTGCAATGCCATGTTCTAAACGAGAGAGAATTTCAGGTGATGAGCCAACGATGTGGAAAGGTTGCTTATCAGCTAAGGTTTTGCCTTGGACTAGGAAGAGATAAGGTGATGGATTGAGATGGCGTAATGCTCGATAGACTTGTAAAGGTTCTCCATCAAAATCGGATACCATGCGTTGCCCTGGGACAACTTGCATGACATCGCCTGCTCGAATGTATTCTTTGACGGTTTCTACCGTTTCTAGGAATTTTTCTCGACCTGTTAAGGAAACAAAATTGGGCGGAGTATGTGGTTTTGCGGTGAGTTTAATCGGTGTATCTAAAAGGGCTTGTAAAGCATCAAGTTGTTGTTGGGCGTGTTGATAGGCATTTTCTTGTGTTGCATCTGCATGAACGATTAAAAACAGCATATCTTTTAGGTTATCAAAGACAATGACGGTTTTTGAGAGCATCATCCATAAATCAGGTAAGGCAACTGGGTCATTTTGTGGGATATTTTTCAGTTTTGGTTCAATGTAACGGACGGTGTCGTATCCAAAATAGCCTACTAATCCGCCTGTAAAGTTAGGAAGTCCTGCAATTTCTTCGGCTTTAGGTACTTTAAATTGTTGTTGGAATTGGCGGATATATTCAAATGGGTCGTTACAAGGTTGTGTTTCTAGGCGACCATCGTGGTGTTGTATGGTTAAAATGCCTTCATTACATGAAAATAAGGTGGTTTCGCCTAAACCAATCATGGAATATCTTGCCCAATTTTCGCCCCCTTCGACTGATTCAAAGAGATAGGCATAATCGTGGTCTTTTAGACGTGCAAAGACAGATAATGGGGTTTCGGTATCTGCTAAGCATTGGCGATACACAGGAATGGTGTTGTAGCCTGCTTGTTGCAGTTGTTGGAATTGGGCAAGAGTGGTCATTTATGTTCCTAAACCTTAAAAAGATTAAAATTACAATAATTCTAATAAATTATCAATAACGGCTTGTGGTTGGCAATCCCAAATATCTTCGCCATGATTGTAGCCATAACTTAGTGCAATACAATCAATTTGGGCAGAGCGTGCCGATTCGACATCGTTGCGAGAATCGCCAATCATCAGCGTTTGTGCAGGGGTAGATTGGAAATGTGCCACAACGTGTAATAATGGTTCAGGTGATGGTTTGCGTTGTGGCAAACTATCTCCGCCAATCACATAATCAAAGCGTTCATAGAGATTTAGAGCTTTAAGTAAACCCACCGTTGCTCCATAAGGTTTATTGGTAACAACTGCGATGGTTTTGCCTTGTTGTTGGCAATAGTCTAAAAATTCTGCAACACCAGCATATAACACCGTATCAACACAGACATTTTTTTCATAAGTCGCTAAAAAGTGCTGTAAAAGTTGTTGATGGCGTTCGCTGTTTAATTCACCATCTTGATGTTGAATCACGCATTCGCAAAGTTGCCCTGCTCCACGTCCAACCCATGTGCGGATTTGTTGTTCAGTAACGCTTGGACGGTTTAACTCGGCTAAAGTTAAATTCATTGAACGATAAATATCTTTAGCAGAATCAACCAGCGTTCCATCTAAGTCAAATAAAATGAGATTGCGTTGAGCCAAATTGGCAAGTGTTTTAGCGGTCATAAAAGTTCTCAAAATGGGTTAAATTGATGAAAGTATAGCAAATTTAGCAATCAGATTATAGCGTGTTTTTTGCTTGATTTTTAGTCTTATTTTTCTTATGATATTGTTTTATCTTTTTATTAAAGACAGGTGTCAGTCTTTAAAACGCATAGTATGACCAAAGTTTATCTTGATGATAAACAAAATTTTGATGATGTATTCCAGCAATTTTATCAACAACTTGACAAGCAAAAAGCCAAACGCTGGTATAAAAAACGTTATGGCTATTATGAAAAACCATCACGATTAAAGCGTAAAAAACGCAAAATGAAACGGATTTTATCGCAACGTCCCCACGAACTTAAACATATCACCCTTTGGCTTAAAGTTGATTTTCCTGCACTTTTTGCACGCACAGGGCAAAATGCCGTGGGGCGTTAATCATTTTAGGAGTTGCGATAATGTGCGATGTTGAAATTGAAATCCATCATCAAGTAAATGTTTAGGCAATACCTTTTGCCCATCAATTAATAAGGTTGCCATTTCACCAAACATTATTTTTAATAGCATTTCGGGTAATGGCAATAAGGTCGGACGGTTTAAATATTGTCCTAATTGTTGGGTAAATTCTGCATTAGTTACAGGTGTTGGAGCGGTTAAATTGTAAATTTCTGATGAAAGATTAGACGATATTAAATGCCGTTCGATTAAAATTGACGCCCTCCCCTCCCTAAAGTGAGGGGATTCCTCCTGCGAGCGTATTACGTCCAATACGGAGAATGTTTAATGCTGAGTTTATATCTCTATCGTGAAATGTACCACATTCCACACATTGCCATTCTCTTATTCCTAAATCTGCT
>JBHACK010000043.1:0-9339 GCA_041854545.1 Acinetobacter sp.
CTTTACTATCGGTACGACTTTTACGCACTTTGACACGGTCGCCATGAAACACTAAACGCATTTCACGGTTGATGGGGAAGATGCTCGTGATTTTGATGATGCAGTGTATGCGGAAAAACGTGCAGGTGGTGGTTTCCGTGTCGTAGTGGCGATTGCAGATGTGAGTCATTATGTGCGTCCAAAATCGGCTTTAGATAAGGAAGCAGTACAACGTGGTACATCGGTTTATTTTCCGCATTTTGTGTTGCCAATGTTGCCTGAAGCCTTGTCAAATGGTTTGTGTTCGTTAAATCCAAATGTTAATCGTTTGTGTATGGTGTGTGATTTAACTTTATCTCGTTCAGGACGTGTAACAGGCTATCAGTTCTATCCTTCGATTATGCACTCGCAAGCACGTTTGACCTATACGCAAGTAGCAGATTATTTTAATGGTCAAGATGATGCGATTCCAAAAAATCCAGCGATTCATAAATCATTAAATACTTTATTGCAATTATATCAAGTATTAAAAGATGTGCGTAAACAACGTCATGCCTTAGAGTTTGAAACCGTTGAAACGTATATGACCTTTGATGAGTTGGGCGGTATTGAGCAAATTTTACCACGCACACGCAATGATGCTCATAAATTGATTGAAGAGTGTATGTTACTTGCCAATGTCGCAGCGGCGGATTTTGCCTTAAAGCATGATATTCCAATGTTGTATCGTGTGCATGAAGCTCCTGAGCCTGCTCGTGTGGAAAAAGTGCGTGATTTTGTGAAAACTTTGGGCTTAAAATTCCCTGAACAACCAACGCAAGCGGATTATCAAGCGATTATTGAAGCCACACAAGAGCGTTTAGATGCACCACAAATTAATGCCTTGTTGTTACGTTCAATGATGCAAGCCCGTTATGATGAGCAAAATAGTGGTCATTATGGCTTAGCGTATGAGCATTATACGCATTTTACTTCACCAATTCGCCGTTATCCTGATTTGTTGTTACATCGTGCGATTAAAGCTCATTTGGCAGAAAAGCCGTATCCGATTTCAGGGCAAGCCTTGCATAATGCTGGGGTGCATTTTTCTGCAACAGAGCGTCAAGCCGATGAAGCATCTCGTAGTGTAACTGCATGGCTAAAATGTCATTATATGCAACAACATATTGGCGATGAATTTATAGGTCATGTCAGTGCCGTTACCGAATTTGGGGTATTTATTAGCCTTAAAGATGTGTTTATTGATGGTATGATTCATATCAGCCAAATTGGTGATGATTATTTTGTGTTTGATGCGGTTCATCAGTTGTTAATTGGGCAACATTCTGGGCAAATTTTAGGCTTGGGTGATGAAGTCAAAATCAAAGTGGTGATGGTGAATTTAGAAGAGCGGAAAATTGATTTTGCATTGGTGCAACAGATTTCTCGTGCGGGTCGTCTGATTCGTCAAAAAGCCCCACGTGTAGCAGAAAAAGCAGGTAAAAAAGCGAAATCGAAAAAAGCCAAAGTCAGCGAAACACCGACTACATTGTCGCTTTCAGATGATGGTAAAATTAAGAAGAAAAAGAAAAAAGATAAGGCAAAAGTAAAAGATAAAGCAAAGAAAAAAGCGAAAAAGAAAAAATCTAATGCAAAATCGTCTGTAGATGAGTGAGAATCAATGGCTTGAGATGCTTATCTCAAGCCATTTTTTATACAGGTCAATATCATCATGAATATTTTAATTTTAGGTTGTGGCAAACTTGGTCAAACCCTTGCTTTACAACTTACAACATTAGGGCATTCTGTTTGTACTGTCAGCCGAACAGCAAAGGATTTACCCCCATCTATTCAACATATTACTCAAGATATTCAACAACTTGATTTATCTAACATCACACAAAAGTTTGATTGGGTCTATGTGATTTTAAGCCCTGCTCAACGGTCATTATTCAATTATCATCAAACGTATATTGATACGATTTTACCGATTACACAGGCTTTGCAATCTCATCCTATTCAAAAAATTGTCTATATTTCTTCTACTCGAGTATATGGTGAAAATCAAGGGCAATCTGTTGATGATTCAACTCTGCCTGTCCCTGCACCTGATGATGGTTATGGACAAATTTTACGTTCTGCTGAATTATTATGGCACGCTCATTGGCAAGAAAAATTGTTGATTATTCGTCCAAGTGGATTGTATTCTGGTACAAGCTCACGTTTACTAAAAATGGCTCAACAACTTGAACAGGTTACAGAACAACATTGGATAAATTTAATTCATCGATATGATGTGGTTTATTTGCTTGCGGTTTTAGCTAATATTCCAGCAAGTGAATTAGCAGAGAGTTATATCTTTACAGCTGAACCTGCTCTGTTACAACATCATGTTTTAAATCATCTTCGTCAGCAAATGCAACTTCCTTGTATTTTTGTTGATGAACGGACACTTCCCTATAGTGGAAAAAAATTGTCTGCAACCCATTTAAAAGTTTTGCTTGAAAAAATGGATTATCATTTACAACCTATCCTGTAAAAAACCGATTTAGTCTCCTAAATCGGTTTCTTCATTGAAGAGATAGAAACACTTAATCAAATAAATCTTTTAATTTATCAAAAAAGCCTTTTTTATTTGGTGAACAATGTCCAGCATTTTCCCCATCTAAGGTTGCCTGTAACTCTTCCAATAACTCACGTTGGCGAGCAGTTAAGTTTACAGGCGTTTCTACCACAATACGGCATAGCAAATCCCCAACCATATTTTGACGAATCGGTTTTACCCCTTTGCCACGCAAACGGAATAATTTACCTGTTTGTGTTCCTGCAGGGATTTTTAAATTCACTTTACCATCAAGGGTTGGTAACTGCACTTCTTTACCTAATGCTGCATCGGTAATGCTCACAGGTACGTCCATATACAAATCTGCTCCATCACGTTGGAAGATGTCATGCTCACGCACAGTAACTTCCACATATAAATCTCCTGCAACGCCATCACGCACCGCTTCGCCTTTACCTGCTAAACGGATACGGTCGCCATTATCCACCCCTGCAGGGATTTTCACTTCTAAGGTTTGCTGACGATTGGCAACGCCTGAACCATGACAATGTCCACAAGGGTTTTTAATGGTTTTACCTTGTCCACGACACGTTCCACATGGCTGTTGAACAGAGAAAAAGCCTTGTTGCATACGCACATAGCCTGAACCATGACAAGTTTTACAGGTTTCAATATCGGATGAATTTTTCGCCCCTTTACCATCACACACATCACACGGTGCAGGTGCAGAGAAAGTAATTTCTTTGGTTACACCTTTGACCGCTTCTTCAAGCGATAATTCCACCACATAACGTAAATCACTGCCATGGCGCTGGCGTTGCTGACGTGAACCGCCACCGCCAAACGCTCCCCCAAAAATATCACCAAATTGGCTAAAAATGTCTTCAGCACTAAATCCGCCAAAGCCACCACCAGCACCACCAAAACCGCCTTCAAACGCATTATGTCCCATACGGTCATACATACTACGTTTTTCGCTGTCGGATAACACTTCGTACGCTTCTGATGCTTCTTTAAATTTTTCTTCTGCTTCTGGGTTATCAGGGTTACGGTCAGGGTGATACTTCATCGCCAACTTACGATAGGCTTTTTTGATTTCATCATCACTGGCGGACTTTGACACGCCCAACACTTCATAATAATCACGCTTAGCCATAATTGGCGACGCTCCTTAAATCATTTTAAAAATTACTTAACATAAATGGGGGATATGCTCCCATTTTACAAGGGCAAACCAAGATTTTTAATGATGATGCAATTTATCATCAAACACATCAGCTAAAGACATCGACAAACGGTCATGTAAATACACATGACAATCGGCAAATAATGGTTTAACGACACTTTGCCAACCATCACTATCCATTTCATCAGGTAAGGCTTGCACTTCCGAATAATAAGGTAATTGATACGGAAATAACTGATAAAACCGATATAAATTAATTTCTGACAAATTTCGTACTAACACATATTCATCATTACCCATCGTCTTAATAAAATTATGTTGTTCCAATAAATCTAAAAAGGTTGGGGCATTGCCTAATTCACGCCCTGTTAAACGCTCCATAATCTCTTCTTCTTTTACCGATTCGCCTGTTTTTTGTTTGGTATAAAATAATTGTAAAATATCCAGTAAGGCAAATAATTTATGCCGTTTAATATGCTCGCCTGCATGAAAAGTTGTTAAAGCATAACTAATTTGCACGCCCAATAATACGATATTCCATGACAAATAAATCCATAATAATAAAATGGGTAACGCTGCAAATGCTCCATACACCAACTCATAACTGGTAAAATTGGACATTGCCCAACCAAAAAAACGCTTTAAAATATCAAATGTAATACTTGAAAAAATCGCCGCATACATTGCCGAACGCCACGGCACAACACGATTTGGTACTGCCCAATATAAAAAGAAAAATCCTAAAAAGCCTAATCCTTGCGATAATGCAGACCATAAAAATGAACGGTCAAACTGATACATTAAATTATTAGTCGTTAAAAAATTTAAAGACGCCAAAGTAGAAGATAACACAAAGGCACTACCTAAAATTAAAGGCCCTAGAGAAATAATCGTCCAATATCGCATAAAACCAAAATCACGCTCCTTATTTACTCGCCAAATCCGATTAAAAGTCGTTTCAATACTCATAATCATCATAATGGTCGTAACAAATAAGAAAATACTACCAATTAAGGTTAAATTACTAGATTTTTCAGCAAACTGTCCTAATAATGCAGGGTCAATGGTCGCTTTAGGGAAAATATTATCAATAATCAACGTCCACAACTGTTCACGAGCAGGCTCAAGGGCTTTAATTGACGACACAATCGCCAAAAATACAGTGAGCATGGGGACAACCGAAAATAGCGTGGTATAGGTCAAAGAACTGGCTTGTTCAGGACATCTATCTTGAATAAAACGGCGAATCACGAACACCAAAAATTGAAACCATGTTTGATAATAAAATGGCAATTTTTTAAATAAACGTGTCATTTCCACCCCCACACAAACATTGGATTCATGGTGATACAGTATTACTTTGAAATTAATTTACAAATATATCAATAAAATAGATTGATATTCTGCACCATTGTAGCAAATATTTCACCGTGAACCTATTTAGATTCAATGAATCTATGGTAATATTTTGGTTACATTTTAGAAAAATAGTCGAAAGATGAGTATGCAACCCTATATTTTAGTCCTTTATTACAGTAAAACAGGGGCAACCCAAAAAATGGCTCATTTGATTGCTGATGGCATTGAGTCAATGGGCATTGCAGTTAAAATTCGTACCGTTCCTGCGATTACCAGCGTTGTACAAGCCTTAGAACCTGATATTCCAGAGCATGGCGATATTTATTGCACCCTAGATGATTTAGCACATTGTGCAGGTTTAGCGGTTGGCTCGCCTACACGTTTTGGCAACATGGCAAGCGAACTTAAATACTTTTGGGACAGCACCACGGCTTTATGGTTAAATGGAGCGTTACACAATAAACCTGCGTGTGTCTTTACATCATCAGGGGCAATGCACGGCGGAAATGAAACGACTTTGCTCACCATGCTCCCCCCGCTGTTCCATCATGGAATGATGATTTTAGGTTTAACCAATGCTAGCCCTGCTCTTTCACATACTAAAACAGGAGGAACACCGTATGGTGCAAGTCATGTCAGCGGTTCACGGCACGAGCTGGACATCAGCGAAGATGAAAAAGTGTTATGTATAGAACAAGGCAAACGTTTGGCGGAAATGGTCAAACGTCTAAATCCTTAAAATAAAGACAATAAAAAAGCTCTATTATGTCAATAGAGCTTTTTAATACTTGATATAAATATCAATTATTTACGGTCATTATAAATTTGGTCAAACACACCGCCATTAACAAAATGCGTTTGTTGAGCTTTTGCCCAACCGCCAAACACTTCATCAATCGTAAAGGTTTGCAATGCTGGGAATTGAGCACGATATTTCTCTAGCACTTGTGGATTGCGTGGACGGTAAAAATGACGTGCAACCATATCTTGAGCGTATGGCGAATACAAGAAATTAATATAGCCTGTTGCTAACCATTTATTGCCATTTTTTTCCACATTTTTATCAACAATCGCTACAGATGGCTCTGTTAAAATAGAAATTGATGGGTAAACAATCTCAAAATCATTGCGACCTAACACTTTTGTGGTCATCAACGCTTCATTTTCCCATGTCAATAACACATCACCAATACCACGTTCAGCAAAAGTTGTCATTGAACCACGTGCTGCAGAGTCCATCACTTTGACATTGTGATACATCTTGCCGACAAATTCACGAGCGGTTGCTTCACTACCATTTGGCTGTTTTAACGCATAGCCCCAAGCAGATAAATAAACCCAACGTGGTAAACCGCCTGTTTTTGGATTTGGCGTGATAATTTCCACACCTTCACGGGTTAAATCGTTCCAATCTTTAATATTTTTTGGATTTCCTTTACGCACCATAAACACCACAGTTGATGTATAAGGTGCTGAATTATCAGGGAAACGTTTTTGCCAATCTGCTGAAATTTGTCCAGATTTTACAATTTCTTCAATGTCATTGGCTAAGGCTAAAGTTACAACATCTGCTTTTAAACCATCGACCACAGAGCGAGCCTGTTTGCCTGAACCGCCGTGAGATTGTTTAAAATTCACGGTTTGTCCTGTTTCATTTTTCCAGTAAATGCCAAATGCTTTGTTAAATTCAGTATAAAATTCACGGGTTGCATCATACGATACATTTAAAAATTCTTTACTGAGTGCTTGAGCCTGTACTGTACCTGCGGTGCTTAATCCTGTTGCAAGTAAAACACCTGCCAATAACATTTTCAATTTATTTTTCATGGATAACCTATAGAAATTTTAGAGATAACCTATGCACTATACCTGAAAAACTTATGAAAAATAAATATAATTTTATTGTATCATTATCATATTTTCAGATAATCTTAACTTAATATCACCTGCATCACCTTGGGCAATAATTCAGCAAAATCCGAGACCACATGGTCGCCCCCTGCATCAATCTGTAATTGTGATGCAGAAACACCTTGCGTAAGAAAATATTGTTCTGCGACACGGTAATCAATCACATCATCGCCTTGTTTTAAAATAATAAAGAGTTGTGAGCGATGTTGTAATGATGCTGGGCGATGGGTTTGAAACCATGTAAAATCTTGTAGTTTTAATTGCCAACCGCCTTGTGTTTGGTACACTATCTCATCTGCAGAATATTCTGCTAAAGGACGTTGTAAAAACCGTGGCAAAGTGCGGTCAGGGTAAAGGCTTGGATTTAACAAGATAGTTTTACAGCCAAAACGATGACACGCCAAAGTCGCATAAAATCCACCTAATGAACTACCAATAACTGCACTTTTTTCTTGGCTTAACAAGGTTTGTAATTGGTTCATCACCTGTTCACCGCTACAGTTTAAATCTGGCACAATCACTTTCATTTCAGGGTGATGTTGTTGGCAATATTCGGTTAAAAGTTTTGCTTTTTTCGCATTTGGACTACTGTTAAAGCCGTGTAAATAAATCAAATTCATCTCTTTTCCTTAAAAAAAATGGCATTTCTATAAAATGCCATTTTACCATCAAATTATGCTTTTTTCCGTTTTGCACGGCGTTTGGCATTTTGTTCCGCCACTTCGGCTAAGGCTGTTTTTAACTCATCATCGGTTAAATTGGTGATGGTTTGCAACATACTCAAAACGGCATCATCAAGCACTAAATTCGCATAATTCGCCATTTCTCGCATTGCATCGCCATAAGTAATCAAGCCTTTTTCATTATTCTCAATATAGCTTAAACGGAATAATTCTTTTAAGAAACTTTGGAATAAGGCTTTATCAAAAAATTCAGGTGAATTTGATTGATATAATGCCGATAAGCGTTGTCCTAATAAATGGCTTAATTCTTCCACTTGTTTGCTTGAAATTGAACCCGATTCACGTTGTTGAATCAGCATTACCGTTAAATAATAGCGTGATAGGCTTTGTTGCACAGGAGCCGACATAAACACTAATAATTGATGGGCTTCGCTGTTTGGCGTTGGGCTACTTAACACATCATCATGGATATGAATCAAGTTTAATTCCGCCAATGCTTTGACATAACCTTCAATTTGCGTTGCTAATTCTTTTACGTCCCATTTTAAGAACAATTCTGCTTTTAAGAATGGGTACATGGTTTCAATCAGTTGAATAACATCTTGTTGTTTAATTTGACCATTTCGCTCTACCAAGGTTGCAATTAATGCAGGTAAAGTATAGGCATGTACAATATTATTACGGAAATAAGTCAATAATACCGCTTGGTCTTTTTCAATGCTGATAGTATCGCCTAAAACGTGCTGGCTACGTTGCACAAATTTTAATTTTACGCCATATTCAATCATTTCCTGCCCAGATAATGCGGTCATTTTCATGTCAGCATCATACGGTTGAAGATTTAATAATTGACGATAATGGTCAAGCAATTTCACCGCTAACACTTCATCTAAAACGTGTGATGTTGCAGACAATAATGCCAATGACAATAAACTCACAGGATTCACCACAACCGCACGGTTAATATTGCGTAAAATATGATGAGCAACAGTATTGACCGCATTTGACGCTTCAGTCGGCATTGGGTCATCATTATGTTGTAATTTAATCTCTTCCGCTTGATGTTGCTTTAACGCATCTTCTAAAAAGACAGGTTCACCGAAATTGACGTGCACTTTACCAAATACACGCTCAATTTTGCGTACCGTTTGTAAAATTCCTAAAATTGATTCGCTTTCTTTTGGTTTTCCTTGCATTTCACCGACATAGGTCGAACCTTCCATCAAACGTTCATAGCCAATATAAGTCGGGACAAATACAATCGGTTTACTTGGCTGTGTGGTTGAACGGCTACGGAAATAGGCATGAACGGTCATGGCAAGCATACCAGTTTTAGGAGCGAGTAACCGCCCTGTACGAGAACGCCCACCTTCAATAAAATATTCTAAAGGCGTACTACGAGAAACCACACTATACAAATATTGTTTAAAAACAGATGTATAAAGTGCATTTCCACGGAAAGAACGACGAATAAAGAATGCACCACCACCACGCAATAATTGCCCTACAAACGGTAAATTTAAATTATCCCCCGCTGCGATATATGGCACACGCAACCCACGTTTAAAAATCACAAAGGAAAGCAATAAATAGTCAATATGGCTACGATGACATGGTACATACACCAATTCATAATCTTGAGCGAGTTCACGCACCTGATTAAAATTATGTACTTCAAC
>JBHACK010000044.1:0-7060 GCA_041854545.1 Acinetobacter sp.
GGTGAACGCCCAAGCGAAAGTGAAATGAAAAAAGTAAGCGAATGTATGGCAAAAAAAGGCTTTAAAAAACCTGAAGGTCAGCCAGCAAAAGCAAACTAAGGCTTAAAATAGAAGAAAGCACGTTGGAAGACGTGCTTTTTTTAAATATATTTACTAAAGAAGTCGTGATACTTTTTATTTCCCATATTAATTACAATTAAGTTACACCTTGCTCTTGTAATCGCTGTATAAATCAACTCATCATTAATAAAAAATCCATCTTCTTGTAAGTTTGTAGCATTATCAATAATTAAAAATAAAGTATGAATTTCCCAGCCTTTAAAACTATGAATAGTGGAAATCTTCATCATGCCAGAATTTAACCAAAAAGCGGTTTTTTTTGCTCTACGGATTTGATTTATATTTCTATCAACAATGTCATCATCATCACAAATATGAATAATCTCAAGAAACTCTTCTTTAGTTTCAAAAGTAGTCATCATTTCTTCAGAAGTGAATTGTTTTAATTCTTGTTCTAAGTTTTGCAGGAGCTTTATAGTTGAACCCAAGATAGCAACATCATTTGAATGTATAAAGTTTTCATTTATAATTTTTAAGATAGTTTGACTAATATTATTAGGATTATAATAATATTCAATAATATTTTGGTTAAAATTGAAATTTTGTTGAACAATAAATTTATCAATATTATATTTTCCCTTTAAAATATCTTCAGAGAAATTTAAAGCAAGTTGTCCAATATCATGATTAAACCTAAAAGATTTGTTTAAAGACCTATTCCATCGACCTGAAATAGTCGTAATTTTAATATTTTTATCTTCATCTAAAGGTCTATTATAAATATTTTGTTTTTCATCTCCGAAAACGACAAGTTCGGTATTTTCATGTGTGAAGTATTTTATGATGATATTTAACCATTCCTGCTCATAATCCTGTATTTCATCAATAAAGATAGCATCATACTTTTCTATATCATTCTTTTTTAAATCAAAGAATGACACATTATTAAAACTATTTTGATTAAGTTTAAGGTTATATTGATTAGCCTGTTCTCTAAAAAAAGAATGATAATTTGTAATATAAAAATTTTTCCAAGCAAAATTTTCTCTCACTCGACTAATTTCATCATGAATATAATGTGTAAGCGTAATATTATAAGTTAAAATTAATACACATGATTGAGTTCTGATATGAGCATTAACTGCCCTTTTAGCTAAAACTAATGTTTTTCCACTTCCTGCACTTCCTTTAACTTTCTGACGTTTTGCATTCTCGCTGACCATTAGTTTTTTTTGTTCAGGTGTATAATATAACTCTTTACCAATTTCTAATTGGTGAAAGGTTGGTTTTAAATATCTTTTTGTATTAATATATAGTTGGTCATTAAATAATTGACCATTGCCACTAATGTATGTTTCTTTTAATAATTTATCTAAAAAATCTTTTTGTAAGTTATTTTTACCTATAATTTTTGTATATTTATTATAGTTATAATTTTTAATAAAATCTATAATTTGTACATCAGTTGCATTATGAAAATAAACAGCTGTTTGAATAACTGAAAACACTTTTCTATTTTTTATTGTTTCAAAGATAAATTTGTAATTTAAATTAAATAATTTATCTTTGTATTGTTGAACTTGGTCAAAAGGAGAGTAGATATAAGAATTATTTTTTGTAAGTCGCCATTCATTTTTATAAATGTGGTAATGGCTAAGGTTCCAATCTTTAACTTCAATAATTAATATTCCACCATTTTTTCTCATGATAATAATATCTGGGTTTTTTCCATTTAAATAAGGCTGATAGTATATTTCATACTCATCATTAAGATTTTCCATTAAGAAATTAATTAAATGTTGTTCTCCTTGAGTTGGCGGTACAGTTTGAGAATTAATAATATTTTGGTTAGGAATTAAAATTGCCATATTATACCTTTATCATCATTGATTAAGAGAAATAAAGACGACCTTTTCAGACCGTCTTTATTTTTTATTTAATATCTTATATTGCTATTAGATATTATCAATCACAGCATTTAAGGTTGCACTTGGACGCATTGCTTTAGCGGTTAATTCAGCATCTGGAGCATAGTAACCGCCAATATCAACGGCTTTATTCTCACCATTTAATTCAGCTAAAATATCCGCTTCTTGGCTTGCTAATTTTTCAGCAACAGGAGCAAATTGAGCTTTTAATTCAGCATCTTGCTCTTGGTTTGCCAAAGCTTCAGCCCAATAACGAGCTAAGAAATAATGGCTACCACGGTTATCTAATTGACCTGCTTTACGTTTAGGCGACTTGTCATTTAATAATAACTGTTCAGTTGCTTTGTCTAAAGTATCTGCTAACACTTGAGCTTTTTTATTGTCAGTTTTTTGAGCCAAATGCTCTAAAGAAACTGCTAATGCTAAGAACTCACCTAAAGAATCCCAACGTAAATGGTTTTCTGCAACAAATTGTTGAACGTGTTTAGGAGCAGAACCGCCAGCACCTGTTTCAAACATACCACCGCCATTCATCAATGGAACGATAGATAACATTTTTGCAGATGTACCTAATTCTAAGATTGGGAACAAGTCTGTATTGTAATCACGCAATACGTTACCCGTAACAGAAATTGTATCCAAGCCATCTTTCATGCGTTTTAAGCTAGCTAAGCACGCATCTGCAGGAGCAAGAATTTGAATATCTAAACCAGTTGTATCTAATTCAGCAAGATAAGTCGTTACTTTTTTGATTAATTCTTTATCGTGAGCACGATTTTCATCTAACCAGAAAATTGCAGGTGTTTCTGATAATTTAGCACGATTTACCGCTAATTGTACCCAGTCTTTTACTGGAGCATCTTTAGTTTGGCAAGCACGCCAAATGTCGCCCGCTTCTACATTGTGAGATGTAACAACTACGCCATTTTCATCAATGATTTCGACTTTACCATCTGCTTTGATTTCAAAGGTTTTGTCGTGTGAACCGTATTCTTCTGCTTTTTGAGCCATTAAACCAACGTTTGGTACTGAACCCATTGTGGTTGGGTCAAATGCACCATTTTCACGACAAAAGTCAATTACCGCTTGATAAATACCTGCATAGCTACTGTCAGGAATTACGGCTTTAGTATCTTGAGCTTCGCCATTTTTGTCCCACATACGACCAGAGTTACGAATCATTGCAGGCATAGACGCATCGACAATCACATCGCTTGGAACGTGTAAGTTGGTAATGCCTTTGTCTGAATCAACCATCGCTAAATCAGGGTTATTTGCATAAACATCGGCAATTTCTTGTTCAACTTTTGCACGAGTGTCCGCATCTAATTTTTCAAGATTGGCTAATAAATTACCAAAGCCGTTATTAACGTTTACGCCTACTTCCGCTAATTTGTCACCAAATTTTTCAAATACAGGAGCAAAGAAAACTTTTACTGCATGACCAAAGATAATTGGGTCAGAGACTTTCATCATCGTTGCTTTCATGTGTAGCGAGAATAAAACGCCTTTTGCTTTTGCATCAGCTACTTGCTCAGTTAAGAACGCCAATAATGCTTTTTTGCTCATCACTGTTGCGTCAATGATTTCGCCTGCTTGTAATGCTAACGGTTTACGCAATTCGGTTTTATTGCCTGCAGTATCAGTAAAGACAAATGAAACTGTCGTTGCTTTTGGCATGGTTACAGATAATTCATTGGCATAAAAATCGCCATCTTGCATTGTTGCAACGTGTGATTTGCTGTCTTTACCCCAAGCACCCATGCTATGTGGATATTTTTTCGCAAAGTTTTTCACCGCTTTTGGTGCACGGCGGTCAGAGTTTCCTTCACGCAATACAGGGTTTACCGCACTTCCTTTAATACGGTCATAACGTGCTTGGATTGATTTTTCTTCTTCGGTTTGTGGGTCATTTGGATAATCTGGAACGGCAAAGCCTTTATCTTGTAATTCTTTAATTGCAGAATTTAATTGTGGCATAGATGCACTGATGTTCGGTAACTTAATGACGTTTGCATCAGGTTGTTTCACTAATTCACCCAGTTCAGCGAGTGCATCCGCAATGCGTTGTTCTTCTTTAAGATACTCTGGGAATTGAGCTAGAATACGACCCGATAAAGAAATGTCCGATGTTACGACATCAATGTTTGCACCTTTGGTAAAAGCACGAACAATCGGAAGGAAAGACTGAGTTGCCAATGCTGGGGCTTCATCAGTATGGGTATAAATGATAGTTGCTTTATTACTCATGGGTTAGAGTTCCTTTATTTTAGGGGCGATGATAAATCGCACGGTTAAAGGTCAAAGGTAGCTTATTCAAAGAATACTGAATAAGCGATGATAAACGGTGAGCGTTTCTAGGCGATAGCAAATTAACGTCAATTTTACAACATTACATTATAGCAAAAAAAATGCAAAAAGCCATTATCTTATGGTCGTAGAAAAATAAGAAAAAAAGACGGTAATTGCCATAGTCAGCGTGAGCTTAACGATATAATCTAAGGAAAATCATCAAGTTTTAAGGGGTGGTTATGCAAACATCAACACAACAGATTGATTTACATCAACCTAAAATGATTAAACAATTTCTCTTATGTGGTTTGGCGTTATTGATTGCCAGTATTTTATACTTAATTGCAGGTAACTGGTTTATGTTGCCCAATACGGTTAAGTTACTAATTCCACAAGTTTTTTTAGTTGTCTTTGCTTGTATGAGCATTTGGCTTAGTCACACCAAACAGCTACACGATGAACCTTTAAAAGAAGGCTTGATTCAAGCTGTGCAAACAGGTTGTGGCGTGATGCTTGGCTTAAGTTTAGCGGTGATAGGGCAAGTCTATCAAACAGGGGCAGACAGTTATCTATTATTTACGGTATGGGCGGTTTTATTATTGCCGTGGCTGTACCGTCATAATCTTGGTAATATGTTATTATTTTGTATTGTCAGCCAATTAGCAGGGATACTCTATATTAACCAAGTCCATTCATATCAACATGAACATATATTAATTTTAATGTTAAATGTATTAACAGGGATTCAGGGACTTTTTATTGTTATTTATTATCCGAAATTACGTTATATTTTAAGTTTATGGGTATCCGTTATTGCGATAATCAGTGCTTTATTGGTTGCAGATGATGGTCATGAATATCATTTATATTATATCATATCGATGTTTATGTTACCTACGGCATTAATTTATTATTTTTATCATAAACAACAAAATTTAGCATTGGTTTTAAGTAGTATTGGTTTAGGCGGTGCAATCTGTACTTGGGCGATTATTGAAATTGTGAATAATATTTATTTTTCTGAATATATGTTATTATGGATAGGATTTATTATTTTTGCTTTATTTTCAATCATTGCTTTTTTAATTTATTATTTTGTCAAAAGTTCCAATCATCATGCAATTCCTTTGGCGGTTGGAGCGTGGTTAAGCGGATTATTTTTTTCAGTATTTTTCTTAACATTATTTAAAACCACATCAATGATATTAGGCTTATTTTGTTTAATCATTGCTGTATTATTCTTGATTCCTGCAAAATCCTTATTTATTCGCCAGTTGGGATACTGTATGATGATGACAGGACAAACCGCCTTTCTTGTTCATTTAGCCATTGAATATCAACGACCTTGGTTAATGTTGGAGATGACATGGCTAGTGATTTTATGGTTAATTTATCAGCTACGCCCAACCCATTGGTTATTATTGGCGGGGCAACTGCTTGCATTATATTTAATTACTTTAGGCTGTTTCTTTGATATTTTTAATCATTCAGCTGAGTATTTTAAATGGGTTGAATTTGCAGTATTTTCGCTATTTATGGGATTGGTATATTTTATTAAGTCTGAATATCGGTTATTCAATCAACGTGGAGTTGTATTTGGTTTAATCTTAATTAATTTATTAAGTTTTTTGATTGATTTAAATATGAATTTTTATCTTGTCTTTGCTCCGAATACTCCACTAAGTTTTATGGTACATGGTGCGTTGGTTTTATGGATAAGTTATTTGCTCTTTAAACACAATAAAACGTCATTATTGATGATGATTGTATTTGGTTTAGTGGTCAGTTATTTTAATTATTTTGCTCTGTTTATGTTGATGGTGTTAATTTTTTGGTCATTGTCTAAACAAGATAAATTAATGTATAGTTTTAGTTTAGTCACTTTTGGCGGATTATTATGGCATTTATATTATAGTTTAGAGTTAATCTTTTTAGTAAAGAGTATCAGCATTTTTATTTCTGGAATCATGTGTTTTGCTTTAGCGTGGTTATTGCATAAACAAACAAAGGAGATTTGCCATGAATAAAAAATATATGCTTTTTTTGCCATTATTGTTAAGTATTGGCAGTATATTATTTTTTTGGTTTTCGATTCAACAACATCAACGCCATTTAAATCAAGGTGAATCCATTTATGTGCAACTGGCACCGGCTGACCCACGTTCATTGATTCAAGGGGATTATATGGTGTTGGCGTATCAGCTATTTTTTGATGAGCGTTTAGACGATAAACCCCATGATTTTAATGATAAAACCATGATCATTTATGTGCAATTAGATGAGCAAAAACGGGTGATTAAAAGCGATATACAGGCTCAACAGGGTATGCGTCCGTTAATCATCAAAAATCCCACAGGCTATTTAACACAAGCCTATCCAAGTACCAACAGTTTTATGTTTGCAGAAGGCTTGGGCGAATGTTATCAGCAAGCAAAATATGCCGAATTTGTGGTCGATGATGTAGGCAAACCGATGTTAAAAACCTTGGTCGGTGAACAGTTAAACGCCTTAAATTGTGAACAGGGTAAAACGTGGTCGCAAGGTGTACGAATAACTGAATCGACATCGTAACGACTTGGGCGATTTGTGTTACACTAACAGAGCATTTTTTTGATGATACGCCCATGTCTGTTCAAATTCAAACTCGCCCATTTATCACTAACCCTGCGGTTTTTGCAGATTATCCGCCCTTTATTGCTAATATTTTGGCACGTCGTGGGGTACAGTCGCCCCAACAATTAGAATTAAAATTACAACATTTACACCAACCTAATTTAAAA
>JBHACK010000045.1:0-6608 GCA_041854545.1 Acinetobacter sp.
AGGCTGTTCTGCTTTAGCTGTTTCTAATTGAGAAAAATCAAATGCAGGAGCGGTTTCTTGTGCCGGTGCAGGTTGAGAAAAACTAAAATCTAAGGCTTGATTTTGAGCAGGAGCAGGCTGTTCCGCTTTAGCTGTTTCTAATTGAGAAAAATCAAACGCAGGAGCAGTTTCTTGAGCCGGTGCAGGTTGAGAAAAACTAAAATCTAAGGCTTGATTTTGAGCAGGAGCAGGTTGTGCAACTGGTTCAGGCTCTGGTTGAGCAAAATTAAAGTCCATTGCTGTATTTGTTGCTGATGGAGCAGGACTTGGACTTGCTGACATCAAATCATCAAAACTAACTGGAGCCGTTTGTGCTGACGTAGAACCTAAATTATTTAGTTGGTCAAATTGACTTGTGGCAACAGCACCCGCACCTAAGGTTGTAGCAGCAGCCATTTTTGATTGCTCAGCTTCACGCTGTGCTTGAGCTTTAAAGGCTTCACGTTTTGCATCAATCGTTTCAACAACACTATGCAAACCAGATAAACGTAAATGCTCTAATAACTGTTCTAATGCAAACTCATCATCTTGATATAAATGCACTTCTGCCAACATCACATATAATTCTTGTTGTGTTGGATTTTGATGCAATGCTTGGTTGATTTGGGCTTCTGCAGCAGAATATTGACGATTACGAATTAAATTTTCAATATCACGACGTGTTTGAGCATCTAAAGAAGAAGATGAGCGAGAAAATTCAGCTGGTTGAGAAAATTCAGTTGTCGTATCATCAAAAGACTCATTGATATCTTGTTTCTTTTTCCCTTTTTTACCTGATTTTAAACCCGAACCTTTCTTTTTTAGAATAACTACAGCAATAATCGCTGCTAAGAGTAATGCTGCAAGGATAATATAAAGTGTCATACGGTGTTCCTCATCGATAATAAAACTGGATTATCGAACTGAATTACAAAAATAAAAATGATACTGCAATGCCAAAATTGAATCCTAACGACAATTAGAATACACGCCTATTTATTATAACGGAAAAACAAAGTAATTGTATAGGGTTTATTGGTTTTATCTGAAATAAAAGATGGAATTTGAAAAATGAATAATGTGTTGAATGTAAAACAAAAATCTCTCAATATTTGAATTGAGAGATTTTTGATAATGAACCATCAAATTTGATGTTTCACATTATTTTTGTACAGAAGAAACCTGTTGGTTTTTTAACTGTTGCTCTAATTGAGCTAAACGAGCATTCAGTAATTGTACTTTTTGGTCTTTGGTCTTCAAAGATGTTTCAAGTGTAGAAACAGTTTTTTGTGTACTTACCACTTTTTCTCGTGCTTGCATTACTTTTTTGTTTAGCGTTGCAGATGTTGCATTGTTGCCTTCACCTGATTTTGCTGTACCGTGTGCAGAATCTTGCTTACTTTCAGCAACTAAACTAACTTGAGCTTGAGCTAAACGTTGGCGTTTAGGTTGTGGAGCTTTTGCTTGTTGTACTTGCTGTTGTCTTTGAGCAGGACGTTTTGCTTTTGCAGTTTGAGCTGTACGATTGCTTGAAGGTTTAGCTTTGGTTGCTTTTTTCGCTGTTTGAGTTGGCTGAGCAAAGTTTGGAGCAACCACAAGATTTAATGTTGCACCTTGACGTAAACGAGCAATGTTTCCTTGAATAAAGGCATCTGGATTCTGCTCATGAATTTGTTTCATGACATCAGAAACAGGTTGTTTGGTTTGTACTGCCACATTATGTGCAATTTTCCACAATGTTTGGTTTGGTTGAACCACATATTTTGCGTTTGCAGGAGCAGATGCAACGTTACCGCCTTTATTGTCAGCAGTAGATTGTGCTTTGTTGTCTAATGGTGGTGGTGCATCTTGACGTGTCGTTAAAGTATCACCTTCAGATGAACGTAACGTACGCTGAATTGTTAAATATTCAGGATTATATTCTGCATTTGCGTCTTTTTTCGCATCAGTTTTAGCTTTAGCTGTTTCTTGCTTTGCAGTCTTGCTGTCTTGTTTAGCTTTAGCTGTATTTTCTTTCTTGTCAGCAGTCGCTTTTTCTTTGCTTGCTGTTGCTTTCTTTTCATCAGCTTTAGCCGTTACAGTTTCTGCTTTTTTATCTTGTGCATCAACTGTTTTTGCAGTTACAGTTCCTTTTTCTGCACCTGCTTTAGCTTTATCATTGGCTTTACTGTCTTTGCCTTTAGCATTATCTGCTTTGGCTGTAGCATTGGCATCTTCTTTGCCATCTTTATCGCTAACATGATTTGTGCCTGTTGCTTTCTTACTGCTATTTGCATTAGAAAGTTTTGCTTCTGTTGCAGGCATAGAAATAACATTAGATTCTGGCAAGTTTAAGCTAATGTCTTGTTCAGCAACCACTAAAGGCATTAAGGCACGTTCTTGATTTTTGATTTGGCTCGCAGTTAAACCACTTTGTAATGGTGTGCGAACGTGTTGCAAACGTGTTGCATTGCCTTGTTCAATTTTAATCACAACATTAAGTTCTGGTGCAGTCATTGGACGGTCAGATGTAATAGTGATAACACCATCACCATGACTGTTTGAACGTGCATAGAAGTTTAAATGTTCAGTATTTAATTTTTCATGAATACCCAATGATGCAAGGTCGTCAGGACTTGCAACACTGACTTTCATGCCATCAAGTGTATCGGCTTGACTAAAACGGATTTCAGCGTACAGTAATTCATCAGGCGAAGATAACACCTGCACAGGTTGTAATGTAATAGCCTGAGCTGCTTGTGTGGCGAATAAAGCCAATAGAGCTGTCGCTGTATGTACCTTTTTCGGTGTAAATGCGTTAAATGATGCCATAATGAATCTATACCTTTGCTGTGTTGAGTAAACAATCCATATCAAAACGATGCTTGTTTAACTGATGACAATAGCCTACTTTAAATATTAACACAGTTTAATTCAAAAAGGAAACGAGCAGTCTATATTTTTTGTAAACAAACTCGTTTCCAATGAAAACAACCAATTAAGATGCTTTGTACTCAATTAAAATGCGTAACATACGGCGTAATGGTTCAGCCGCACCCCACAATAATTGGTCACCTACTGTAAATGCACCAAGATATTCTTTGCCCATATTTAACTTGCGTAAACGACCAACAGGAATACTTAAAGTTCCTGTAACCGCAACAGGCGTTAAATCACGCATAGAGTCTTCTCGTGTATTTGGAATCACTTTTGCCCATTCGTTGGATTGACGAATCATATCTTCAATTTCATCTAATGGTACATCTTTAGTTAATTTTAGGGTTAATGCTTGTGAATGGCAACGCATTGCCCCAATACGAACACAATGTCCATCGATTGGAATGATTTTAGAGTTTCCTAAAATTTTGTTGGTTTCTACTTGACCTTTCCATTCTTCTTTTGATTGGAAATTATCAAGTTGTTTGTCAATGTATGGAATGAGTGAGCCTGCAAGTGGTACACCAAAGTTTTCTTTCGGGAAACCTTCACCACGTTGTAATTCAGCAATTTTGCTGTCAATATCTAAAATTGCAGATTTCGGGTCATCTAATAAATCTTTAGTATTATTATATAAATAGCCCATGCCTGTGATTAACTCACGCATATTTTGAGCACCAGCCCCTGATGCTGCTTGATAAGTCATTGCCGTCATCCATTCCACCAAATTTTGTTGGAATAATGAACCCAAGCCCATCAACATCAACGATACTGTACAGTTGCCACCCACAAAGGTTTTGATACCTTTAGTTAAGCCATTTTTAATCACATTTAAATTGACTGGGTCAAGCACAATAATCGCATCATCTTCCATACGCAAAGTGCTTGCTGCATCAATCCAATAACCGTCCCATTGTTCAGCTTTTAACTTTGGAAACACGTCAGAAGTATAGTCGCCACCTTGACAGCTAATAATCACGTCCATTTGTTTTAAGCTGTTAATATCAGCAGCGTCCATTAAGTTAGGAGCACTTTTTCCGCCGAAGTTTGGTGCTTCACCACCAGCGTTACTGGTTGAAAAGTAGAATGGTTCAAAATGAGCAAAATCATTTTCTTCTACCATACGTTGCATGAGTACAGAACCCACCATGCCACGCCAGCCGACTAAACCTACTTTCATGTTTTGTTCCTCAAAATAGGGTGAATCAGGAAGATGAACAGAGTCATCTCAAAATAATAACTTGAATTTAACACTATAGCAAAAATGTTATGGTTTGGTAAGAGTTTACAGCATATAATTTTTAAAAAATTCAGTAAAATGATGAACAATAAACAATAAATCCAAAAGAAATGTAATTTTTTGTGGCAGTTTTCTGAAGAGTAAAATAGGAAAATGGGGAATTACTAAGATGCTAATAAATTGAATTTTAAATGATTATTAGTTCGATAAGCATTATCATAAAACCCAATTAGACAAATACAAAAGAAAACTTGAAAATGAACCATCAAGTACCATAATTTAGTGTAATCTAAATCTATTTTTTAAAAGAGAGAAGACAAATGTCAAATATTGTCAATGCAACTGATGCAAGTTTCCAAGCGGACGTATTGCAAAGTGAAGTCCCTGTATTAGTTGATTTCTGGGCGGCATGGTGTGGCCCTTGTAAAGCGATTGCTCCAACGCTTGAAGAATTAGCCAATGAATATCAAGGTAAAGTTAAGATTGTAAAAGTTGATGTAACTGCAAACCAAGACGTTTTTGCAAGTTATGGCTTACGCAATATTCCTGCTTTATTATTCTTTAAAAATGGTGAAGTGGTTGCAAAACAAATTGGTGCTGTACCACGTGCTCAATTACAAGGATTAATCGAAGCAAATATGTAATTGCTTTGAATCTGTGGATACGCCATTTTGCAAAAAGTGGCGTATTTTTATTGACAATCGTATGAGTTTTGCTTAATATAATTACTTATCCTAACTAGAATTTGGTAAAAACAGAACATTTAATGGGTTGTTGTTTTTAGTAAATTTCTCGTCAAAATATTGTTTGCCGTTCGGCACATTTCATTTTCTCTTTCTTAAAATGATGTATCATGTATATTTAATCATCAAGTTATATGGTGATTAGAAAAGATGATGTTTTATGAACGGATACAATCTCTCTTAAATATTAAACGTTTAGAATCTCTATGAATTTAACTGAATTAAAGAAAAAACCAATTGGTGAATTGGTTAAAATTGCTGAATTTATGGGCTTAGAAGGATTAGCTCGTAACCGTAAACAAGATATTATTTTTGCCATCTTAAAACGTCATGCCATGAATGGCGAAGAAATTTTTGGTGATGGCGTATTAGAAATTTTAAGTGATGGATTTGGTTTCTTGCGTTCTGCTGCGGGTTCGTATCTTGCAGGCCCTGATGATATTTATATTAGCCCATCACAAATCCGCCGTTTTAATTTGCGTACAGGCGATACCATTACAGGTACTATTCGTCCGCCTAAAGAAGGTGAGCGTTATTTTGCGTTATTAAAAGTCAATGAAATTAATTTTGATACGCCTGAAAATTCACGCAATAAAATTTTATTTGAAAACTTAACGCCATTATTTCCAACAGAACAATTAGTGATGGAGTTGGGCAATGGTACAACGGAAGATTTAACAGGGCGTGTGGTTGATTTGATTGCACCGATTGGAAAAGGGCAACGTTCAATTATTGTAGCACCGCCAAAAGCAGGGAAAACCATGTTATTACAAAGCATGGCTCAATCGATTGTAAAGAATAACCCTGAAGTGTATTTAATGGTGTTATTGATTGATGAACGCCCTGAAGAAGTTACCGAAATGGAACGTACAGTGCGTGGTGAAGTAATTGCATCAACTTTTGATGAAGCTCCAGCACGTCATGTTCAAGTCGCAGAAATGGTGATTGAAAAAGCGAAACGTTTGGTTGAGCATAAAAAAGATGTGGTGATTTTATTAGACTCCATCACTCGTTTGGCTCGTGCATATAATACGGTGATTCCATCTTCAGGGAAAGTTTTAACGGGTGGTGTTGATGCTCATGCTTTAGAACGTCCAAAACGTTTCTTTGGTGCGGCACGTAATATTGAAGAAGGTGGCTCTTTAACGATTATTTCAACTGCTTTGATTGAAACAGGCAGTAAAATGGATGAAGTGATTTACGAAGAGTTTAAAGGAACAGGAAACCAAGAAATTACCCTTGACCGTCGTATTGCAGAAAAACGTGTATTCCCTGCGATTAATATCAAAAAATCAGGAACTCGCCGTGAAGAACGTTTAATGAATGAAGATAATTTGCGTAAGGTTTGGATTTTACGAAAATTATTGCATTCACATGATGAGTTGCCAGCGATTGAGTATTTACTTGACCGAATGAAAGAAACCAAAACTAATGATGATTTCTTTGATTTGATGAAGCGTAAACAATCGCAATCATCAAATAATGGTTAGGGCATCCTGACATTTCATAACACTCATTACAATTTGGCAATAATTTTAGACATGAAATAACGTTTTTGCATTAAAAATGGCTAAATCTTGATTTTCATCGTCAAATTGCTTGTTGATATTTCAATATCAACTACACAATTTTCCTTGAAAATCTGCGATTTTTCTCATTTTTAATTGCAAATACGAAATATCAGGATGCCC
>JBHACK010000046.1:0-3379 GCA_041854545.1 Acinetobacter sp.
CAAGATGATGACAATCGTTATCAATCCAACATACGCATTTTTTTGTTCTTCCTTATGTTGCTCGATGTCTGATGGCGGAATGTCTTGTTCGGTTAATTGTGGCGTTTGTTTTGCGTGAATGTCCACACCTTCAGGAATTGGAGCGGGTTTTGGTACGCCGATGGATTGTGGCATTCCTTCACGATTGACTTGTACATCTCCTGCTCGCTCGCTTAGGCTTGGCATTCCTTGTTCGTTCATTTGTTCTGCAGGGCTAACCTGTTTTTCTGACGTATCATTTGCCAATTCGGTCGATTCAGCCGTATTTTGTATTTCATCTTCCACATAAATGAGTTGATATTCAACCACAGCAAAACGAATGCGGTCGCCGTGTTTAAGCTGGGTTAAATCACTAATTCGCTCATCATTAACAAATGTTCCATTAGATGAACCTAAATCAATAACATAAACCCCTTGCTCATTAATGCCAATGCCTGCGTGTTTGCGAGAAACTTCTGCAACATCAAGGATGACATCTGCTACAGTATGACGACCAATTAATAGTTCTTGGCTAATATCAATATCTTGACCATCATTTGAGTGTAATTTCCACGCCATTTTTGCCTACTCCACTTCCGTACATTTTGCTTGTATAACTTTATAAATGGTTAAGAGAGAAAAACCAAGCAAAAAGGCTTGGTTTTTCGTATGGGCTCGACTTACATCGATTATTTGATTAAGAAACTTTCTAATTTCTTACCACTTGCAATCGCATTTGCTAACCAACGTGGTTGTTTGCCACGACCTGTCCATGTTTCTTCTGCATTTTCAGGGTTGCGATAGCGTGGTTCTACTGGCTTACGCACTGCTTTTTTGCGTTTAGATGCACCAAATTCTACCAATTCTTCTAATGTTAAACCAACACTGCGTGCAACTTCAACCGCTTGTTTATACGCTTGCTCTACATTTTCATCACGGCGGTCTTCAATTAAAGATTCCGCTTTTTTTACAATGCTTTCTAATTCAGAAACTGAAAGACCATTTAAATCAATACTCATCATATAACTCCATAAAAGGTAAATTTAACTCTATGATTATATTAAATCATCATATACACTATAATAATATAAATATCTGCACCAATAATCAAGCGATTTATTTTATTTTTTATTATTTTTTTTATTTCAATGGTGATTTTTTTAGGAAAAATAAGCGATATTGTACATTTATTTAATCGATAAGGATTGATTTTCTATGGCTTGAGAATGAGCATTTTTTTAGGGCATCATGACATTTCATATTTGCAATTAAAAATGAGAAAAATCGCAGATTTTCAAGGAAAATTGTGCAGTTGATATTGAAATATCAACAAGCAATTTGACGATGAAAATCAAGATTTAGCCATTTTTAATGCAAAAACGCTAGTTTATTTCTAAAATGATTGCCAAATCATAATCAGTGTTATGAAAGGTCAGGATGACCTAAATCAATGTTTATTTTTTGTTTGCCCATAGACATTCTAAATCGTGCAATAATGTTTCATTGCCATCTTGTTTTAGCTGTTGTTTTAAGCGTAAATAGCACATCAAACGATGTTCTGGATAGTGAGATAATAAAGGCAGTAAGTCTTGTTCTTTGTGTTGAGCAAGTATTAATTGACATTGTGCATAATGTAAACTTGGTAAAGCGGGATATTGTACTGACCATTGTTGTAATTGTTGTTCAATACGAGAATATAATTGTTGTTGTAATGCTTGTTGTAACCAAATATGCAATACTTGTTCATCAAAATAATGGCTGATACATGATTCTGCATAAATTAACGCATATTCTTGTTGTTTTAAGGCGATTAAACAGTGTAAATATGCCGATTGTACGCCTGATTCATGAGCATACGGTTTGAGATGTTGTTCCATTTGCGTTTGCCATTGCACATCATCAATGTCAAATGGATAAAATGCGTTTGGCTGTTGTGGCAATGGTTCAGGAAAGTCCTGTACAGCGTTAGCTAAGGCATTGAGCCATGTTTGCCATTGTACCGCTGACCATTGCACCGTTGCGACTTGTTGCCAATGTTGGGCAAAGGTTAAAGGAAACCGTTGAGCAAACTCTGCCCAAAGTTTATTTAATTTAGCTAAATAAAGCGGTTTAATGTCCTGTAGCCACGGTTGTGGGCGATGTGTTTGTAAATATAATAAACGTTTTAAACTGCTCTTTTCATGTTGTTGGGCTAAATCAAGGGCAATATATTGCAGGCTTTGTAATTCAAATAATTGACTAGGTACCCATTTTAATTGTTGTAATGCTTTTTGCGTTTGCTGTTGTTGAGCATAGACATAAGCCGACATTAAATATTTTAATAATACCGATGAATCATAGATATGTTTTAAGTGATTTAATGCCTTTATATCCTGTGAATGTTGCGTTTGTAATAAATAAATAATCGCACTTTGTTCATAACGATAAAATTGTGAAAACTGCTGAATCGTTTGTTTTTTTTGTAGCTGTCGATGATACAATTTTTTTACTAATTGCGATAAACTGTACCACACAATGATGGTCATTCCCAGCACAATAATCAAGAATAATAGACTACTTTGAATTTGCCATTTCCACCAGTAAATATAGACATAGCCCACATGAGATAATCCTGCAATGCCTACCACAATCAAAAATAACAGACACATTGCCAAAGCATAACGTTTAATTCGAGCTTTCATGATTATCCTTCCTATTCTACGGGTTGTCCTAATAATGCCAAGCTAGATAATTGGGGCAATTTCACTTGCTGAAGTGCAGATAATTCAGTAAATTGCGTATTTAACGGTTGCGATAAACTGTCTGGTAAATACTGTAAACGATGTTGAATTTCTTGTAACTGCTGTTCAAATTCAGCAGGTTGCTGGCTCAGCACACTTTGTTTTAATACCAATAAATTTAACTGGATTTCTTTTAACAACACACGATGTTGATATAATTCAGGATTGGCAGATGATGCAGATTCAATTTTCCAAAAACGTTGCCAAAAACTGGCGTGTTCAGGAGCTTGATAACGCATAGACGGTTGTTTAAATTCTTGCTCTAATTGATGTTGTAATTGATTTAAAATACGGTCAATTTGTAGCAACCGTTGCTGTTGATAATGTTGATAATGAATTAATTGGCTCTTATCTTTGGCTAAACTTTGGGCAAGGCTTTGCTTTAAACTATCTGAAATAAAATACTCCATCATATGTTGTTCAATGTTGGTTAAACGCTCCATTGCCCAAACTAAATTTTGCTGTTGAATCGCAAATTGAATCAATTCTAATTGCTGACGTAATTGGCGAAATTGCTGATATTGCAAATGTTCTGCCATACTCTGCTCATTTTGAGTTTGAGCGATTGGCGGTTGTAAGGC
>JBHACK010000047.1:0-6309 GCA_041854545.1 Acinetobacter sp.
CAATAAAAGTTTAAATGATGTAAGAACCTGTTCACAATGAATTATGCTTGCATATTTTTGTAAAATATTTCATTCAAAATCATTGCTTTTTTGTCAAAAATGGCTAAATCTGGCTTTTCTACGTCAAAAACTTGCTTGATAGCGTTACTATCAACCTGCATTTTTTCCTTGAAAAGCTGGAGATTTATCTCATTTTTGCCTAAAAAAATTAATCATGAACAGGTTCTAAAACAAAAAAACCATTAACCGCAATGTGTTAATGGTTTTTGATGTATTAAATCAACAGTTGCAATTATGTCGATTATAATCCACGAGATGCACGTTTACGGTCATTTTCAGTTAAATGACGTTTACGGATACGAATTGATTTTGGTGTTACTTCGACCAATTCATCATCTTCAATAAATTCTAAGGCTTGCTCAAGGGTATATTCTAAAGCAGGCGTTAAGATAATGGCATCATCTGAACCAGACGCACGAATGTTAGTTAATTGTTTCGCTTTGGTTGGGTTTACTACCATATCATCTGAACGTGAGTTAATCCCTACAATCATACCTTCATAGACTTCAAGTTGTGGTTTAGCAAATAAGCGACCACGCTCTTGTAAGCTAAATAAAGCATAACCCAAGCAAGTACCTGTTACCATTGAAATTAAAACACCATTTTGACGTTTTGCTACTTGACCTTCTTTTGCTGGGCCATAGTGAGAAAAACTTGATGTCATAATCCCTGTGCCAGACGTCATGGTCATAAATTCTGAACGGAATCCAATTAAGCCACGAGAAGGAACAGTCGCTTCAATACGGATACGTCCTTTGCCATCAACTTCCATATTGGTCAATTCAGCTTTACGGTTACCCATTTGCTCCATGACTGCCCCTTGATGTTGTTCTTCAACATCAAACGTAACATTTTCATATGGTTCGCACATCACGCCATCGATTTCTTTCATAATCACTTGCGGACGAGAAACCCCTAACTCAAAGCCTTCACGACGCATATTTTCAATTAAAACAGAAAGATGAAGTTCACCACGACCAGAAACTTTAAACGCATCTGGGCTATCTGTTTCTTCTACACGCAATGCAACGTTATGAATCAATTCACGGTCTAAACGTTCACGAATATTACGAGAAGTAACGAATTTACCTTCACGTCCTGCAAATGGTGAGTTATTGACTTGGAATGTCATCGAAACCGTTGGTTCATCAACAGATAAAGCAGGTAATGCTTCAACCGCTTTCGGGTCGCAAATCGTATCTGAAATATTTAACTCATCTAAACCAGTAATACATACAATATCACCTGCTGATGCACTTTCTACATCAACACGCTCAAGTCCATGATAACCCATGATTTTTAAGATACGACCATTACGAGTTTTACCATCTTTATCAATCACGGTAACAGGCGTATTGGTTTTGATTGAGCCACGTTGAATACGACCAACCCCAATCACCCCAACAAAGCTGTTATAGTCAAGTGATGAAATTTGCATTTGGAATGGGCCATCAACATCAACGTGTGGCGGTTCAACAATGTCCACAATCGTTTCAAATAATGGTGTCATATCAGGGGCTAAATTATCTGCTTCACGCCCTGCAATCCCATTAATCCCTGACGCATAAACAATCGGGAAATCTAACTGCTCATCGGTCGCACCCAAGTTATCAAATAAATCAAACACTTGGTCAATTACCCAATCCGCACGAGCAGATGGCTTATCAATCTTGTTAATAATGACGATTGGCTTTAAACCACGAGCAAAGGCTTTTTGCGTTACAAAGCGAGTTTGTGGCATTGGGCCTTCTTGCGAATCAACCAATAATAACACGCAATCCACCATCGACATCACACGTTCAACTTCACCGCCGAAGTCCGCATGCCCTGGAGTATCGACAATATTAATGCGATATTCTGTATTAGTACGTTTGTCTAACCATTTAATCGCTGTATTTTTTGCTAAAATGGTGATGCCACGCTCACTTTCTAAAGCGTTTGAGTCCATGACACGTTCAATTTCACCTGCACGGTCGCCTAATGCACCTGATTGTTGTAAAAGTTTATCGACAAGTGTAGTTTTACCGTGGTCAACGTGGGCAATAATCGCAATATTGCGAAGAGTTTTAATATCTGACATGAAAAATAAATCTATAAGAAAAATGACGGCAAATTATACAGTATTTTAAATAGGAAAAAATAGCACGGTTTTGTAATTTGATAAAAATTTTACTGATATTTGCCCTATTTTCTTGTAAACTAGGCAAAAATTTTGCTATTTTTTATCACCATGCAACAACGTATTTTACTGTTACAACCTGAAGAGGTTTTACATGCCAATGTTGAATCCATTCCTGATTTAGCACGTTATCTTGAACATATTCAAGCTGAAATTCAACACTATCTGATTGAACAACAAACAGGTTTTGTTGTGTTTGCCGTGCATGCCAATGGTGAACAACGCTTTTGGTTTGATTTTAAACCTGAATTACCCAAAGATGTTGAATTATTATTAAAACGAGCCTTAGATAACATTATGCCCTTTGATGTTTATGATGGTGTGATTTTAGCAACCGTTCAATGTTACCACGGCGAACCTGAAATGGGATTTCCTAATCCTGTTGAATGGCAAAATGCTGAAAAAGCAGATGGTATGAATTTAGATGAATTGGTGTTAAGCCTGTGGTAAATCTCCATTGCATAACCAAAAACTGCGAATAATTCACATTATTCGCAGTTTTTTTTATAATAAAATCAGTAAGATATTATCCACTAATCTTCTTATATTTTACACGAGTAGGACGTGCATCATTGCCTAATTTTTCCTTACGCCATTTTTCATATTCAGTATAGTTACCGTCAAAAAATTCTGGCTGTTCATTTTCAAAGGATAAAATATGGGTTGCAATACGGTCTAAGAACCAACGGTCATGCGAAACGACCATGACTGTCCCTGGAAAGACTAAAATTGCATCTTCCAACGCACGCAAAGTTTCCACGTCCAAATCGTTTGAAGGTTCGTCCAGTAGGATAACGTTCGCCCCTTGTTGCAGGATTTTCGCTAATTGCAAACGGTTACGCTCACCGCCTGACAATTCGCCTACACGTTTTTGTTGGTCAGAACCTTTAAAGTTAAAACGACCAATATATGAACGTGATGGCGTTTCATAATCACCCACTTTAAGGATATCTAAACCGCCAGAAACTTCTTCCCACACCGTTTTATTATTATCCAAAGTATCACGAATCTGACCAACATAGGCAACTTTTACTGATTCACCTAATGTTACTGTACCTGTATCTGGTTGTTGTTCACCTGTCATCATACGGAATAAGGTTGTTTTACCAGCACCATTCGGGCCTACAATGCCGACAATCGCTGCAGGCGGTACAGTAAAGCTTAAGTTTTCGTACAATAAACGGTCGCCAAATGATTTACTGATATTTTCCACTTCAACCACTTTATTGCCTAAACGTGGGCCCGGTGGAATATAAATTTCAGACGTTTCATTACGTTGTTGGAATTCTTTAGAGTTCAACTCTTCAAAACGCTCTAAACGTGCTTTATTTTTCTTTTGTTGACCTTTCGCATTTTGACGAACCCACTCAAGCTCTTTCTTCAATGCTTTAGCAAAAGATTCTTCTTGTTTTTGCTCTTGTTCTAAACGAGCATTTTTCTGTTCAAGCCAAGAAGAATAGTTACCGTGATATGGAATACCATGTCCACGGTCAAGCTCTAAAATCCATTCTGCCACATTATCTAAGAAATAACGGTCGTGGGTAATTGCCACAATCGTACCAGGGAAATCTTTTAAGAAACGCTCTAACCACGCCACAGATTCAGCATCTAAATGGTTGGTTGGTTCGTCTAAAAGCAACATATCTGGTTTAGATAATAATAAACGACACAATGCTACACGGCGACGCTCCCCCCCAGACAATTTAGTTACATCAGCGTCCCAAGGTGGTAAACGTAACGCATCTGCCGCTTGTTCCATTTGATTGTTTAAATTATGTGCGTCCCACGCATGAATAATGGATTCTAATTTTTCTTGCTCTTTGGCTAAAGCATCAAAATCAGCATCTTCTAAAGCATATTCTGCAAATACTTCATCTAAACGAGCCAACGCATCTAATGGTTCACGCAAACCATCTTCCACATTGCCACGCACGTCTTTTGTTGGGTCAAGCGGTGGTTCTTGCTCTAAATAACCAATTTTAATGCCGGGTTGTGGACGTGCTTCACCATTAAAGTCTTTGTCCACACCTGCCATAATACGCAGTAAGGTTGATTTACCTGCACCGTTTAAGCCCAGTACGCCAATTTTTGCCCCTGGGAAAAATGATAATGAAATATCCTTTAAGATTTCACGCTTAGGTGGAACCATTTTGGATACTTTATTCATGGTATAAATATATTGAGCCACAGAAAGTGTCCTAAAATTTATCAGAAATTTAAGTTGAGATGTTCGCTATTATACGCTGAAATTGCACAAAACTAAACCTTTATTTTAGGCAACTACACGTTCCCTTACTTCCCTTTAAAAGCGTAATTGTTCTGACATTCATTAAGCAAAATCAACAAGAAATTCCATCACATAATCTTTTGATTTTTAAATGATAAATATTATCAAAACCAACAACTACATTCTGTTGCAATCTTATGCAAAAATCTGCTATTTATTTCCACACAAATCGATTACCTTATTGCAAATTTTAAACACATGATACCCAATGAACTCCATTCTTAGCCCATTACAACTATTACATTGGAATACGCTTAAATCCATCACCATTAGTTTAAGCCTATTACCAATTAGCCACTTTGCCCATCAATGCTGGTTTTCAGCCCATATTGGCTTTGAACAAGTTTTACTTCGCTTTTTTACCTTAAGCCTACTAGGTACATGGTTTATCCTTGCCTTTATTTTTGCACTCACCTGCACACAAACCACATTTCACCCAGAACATCGTTTAGTGAAATACTACCGCCATCTCCCTATGAGCTTTTTCACTTTAATGTTGCTTGGACTACAACAACTTTGGTTTTAAGATATTTTTTATCGTTTGATAAATATAAAAATGATTCTTATTTACAATAAAAATAATGAAAACACACTCATTTGCGTTTATAATAAAAAACAATTCATTTACACATTTTAGCAATCACCATGTCTGCACTGCTTTGGAAACTGCTTGTCATGACATTTTTGGGATTTGCCTATCTCGGCATGATACTCCCAGGCGTACCTACAACCGTCTTTTTAATTTTAGCCACATGGGCAGCATCCAAAGGCTGGCCTGAATATTACGACAAACTCATTAATCACCCAAAATATGGACAAACTTTACGCCATTGGCGAGAACACG
This sequence comes from Acinetobacter sp., assembly GCA_041854545.1. Classification (GTDB taxonomy): domain Bacteria; phylum Pseudomonadota; class Gammaproteobacteria; order Pseudomonadales; family Moraxellaceae; genus Acinetobacter. The sequence goes on from JBHACK010000047.1 coordinate 5,371, forward strand.
GCACAATCTCAAGAAAAATCAAATATATTGCGATTGGCATGATGATTGTAAGTGCTATCATCATGATACTCTCCCCTGCTCCTTTATGGATAAAATACCTAAGTAATGGCACAATGAGTATCGTTGCCATTTGGCTATGGTTACGCCCTGAACACTTACCAAAAGATGAACAAAAATCCAACCAAGCCATACAAGACAGCACACCCAAACAACAGTAAACTACGGCTTAACTTCACTACAATAGAACACACCTTATGTCTTGCTTACCCAACTCTCCATTTGATGCGGATATTATCATCGACCTAGCACAACAACTGCTTTATTTACCCAAACACCAACGCTACTACAGCATTTCTACAGGACTCAATGGCATTGGCGAACAAGAAAACAGCGGAAAAACCCCACGGGGCTGGCATAGCATTTCTGAAAAATTTGGACAAGACTTACCTATTAACAGCGTATTTATTGCACGACAATGGACAGGCGAAGTCTATTCAACTGAATTAGCAGAACAATTTCCACAACGAGATTGGATTTTATCACGCATTTTATGGCTACAAGGACTAGAAGATGGCTTTAACAAAGGCGAAGGATGCGACACCAAACAACGCTACATTTACCTACACGGAACACCTGACAGCGAACCAATGGGCGAACCTTACTCACACGGCTGTGTACGCATGAGAAATACAGATATTGTCGAACTGTTTGAGATAATTGATGAAAATGCAACCGTTTATCTCTCAGAACACGCCATTTTAAACCAAAAATAACGCATCTTGCTTTATTTTTACCCAAACAAAAAAAAATTATCAAAAATCATTTGACAGATAAAATAAAATCTCTATAATGCAACACACAAATGATGTTTAGGGTGCTTAGCTCAGTTGGTAGAGCGTCTGCCTTACAAGCAGAATGTCGGCGGTTCGATCCCGTCAG
>JBHACK010000048.1:0-3389 GCA_041854545.1 Acinetobacter sp.
AAAACCATCATTCTCATGTACAATCTTCTCAGCCTGCTGAGTAAAATCATCTAAGGCTTGACTAATCACAGGTTGGCGTTTTTCATGACTCATCTGTTTGCCTAAACTATCACCATCCATTAATAAAATGGCATAATAAGGTGATGGCTCAAAGTCATTCATCGATTTATATAGCTTAGATAAAGCAGTTTTTACTTTCGGGCGATATTTATCAATTTGACCATCATAATTTTGTTTATCTCCAACAAAATTATTAAGGTTATCCCAATAGCTAAGATAATAAACGTTACCATCTAAGCTAATATCTTCCGCCAAATTTATATTATCATCTATTTTTTCTTGAACAAATTTAACATGATTTCGACGCTCTGTTTGATTGGCAATATCAGCCTTGGTCATATAGCTCATTTCGCTCAAAACTGAAATAAAATACCGATAAGCCTCTTTCATCTCTTCATCAGATGACTGTAAAATAGATTTTAGCCAAGGCACCGCTGCCATATAAGCCACAGATGGTACATTATGTGGTAATTTCCAACCATGAATGGTCAGTGAGTTACCATTGACTGTAAGTTCTGTTTTTACATCTTTAAAGACATGTACAAAACGACGTTTTACATAAGCAATCGCACACAATTCTTCTCTTTCATCAATATCTTTTGAATGAATATGGCAACTGAGTGTTGTCCAATATTCACGGCGTTTTTTACCACTATGTTTATCACTTGCCCCACTTAATTCTTGAAAACCGTCCATCACCATACATTTATACCCATCTTCAACAGAAGGTACATGAGTACGGAAATTTTTACGTTTATCTAAAGCACTGGTATCTCGTCCCTGAGTAATAACCCAACTCATGTCCCAAAATTGTGCAATTTGACGTTCCCAAATTTCTTTCGTGTGATAGCTTTGCTCCAATCCTTGTTTATCTTTTTTATAAACAGCATCTGCAATTGCTTTCCATGCCTGTTGCACAGCTTCTACGACCGCACTGCCACTAAAGTTTGGGCAATCGTTGATATCTGCCATAAAACGATTTGGAATTCCACCTTGTTTAGGTAACTTATCTACCTTTTGTCCTTCTAGCGCTTTCAAAAAATCATCATTTGGTACAGGAAAAACAATTTTTCCTTTTTGGGCTTTTACCGCACAAATTGCCACACCTGCCAACCATGAAAGCAAAAATGACCCTGCCCAAAAATCTCGTGTACGGCGCGCTTGTGCAACAAACCCTTGTACAGGTCCTATAGTAAAATGAAAATAGCGATTATTGTCAGTCATTTAGATGGTTTCCTTCTCAAAATCATTCATAAAATCAGTAATTACAGACCAATCTATATCAGCTTTTGACTCAAGAGTAGATTGTTGCTGGATTTTTTTATCTTTCTTTTCTATTGCATGAATTTTAATTTTCGCATCTTGAGGCAAAAATTCACTTTTCAATAAGCAATGGATAAGTTTCAATTCACCATTATCCGCTCTATAAATATGACGAATAAGCGGAGAAGCTCTTCTTCCTGTACTAGAATCAACATTTGCACTACAACCTTTTGTAGAGTTTCCTGAGAAAAAGTAATTATGAGGTAATCCAAAAACTACTCTATCAGGATGTAGTAATTTAGAATCTTCAAACTCTTTCTTTCCATACTTATTTAATTTATTAAGCATATTTAAAATAAAATGGTGGTCTTCCCAAAAAATTTGTTCAGCATCCTCTTTAATAGGGCGTCCTTCATTATTTCTACCTATATCTATTTTTCCATTTCTACCATAACTACGATAACGTAACTCCTCTAATCCCAATTGATTTAAATGAGCAATAACATTTTTTCCTGTTAATTTTACAATATCAATGCGTGTATCTGCATAAAAGGCAGATAATGGTGGCAACTCCTCATTTTCTTTACAACGATATGTTGCAAGCAATGTATTCATTGCAGTTATTGGCTTTTGCTCAAATTGAAGAGATTGATATTCTGATGATGTACCTTTTTTCTCTAATTTTGTTAAAGTTACTGAACCAAAGCCATGACGAGAACGAGAACCAAAACTCCCTAATAATCCAATCAACTTTAAAACATCAATAATTGATGATTCAGCAGATTTTGTAACTGTTAAATCAATTGTAAAGGATTGGTTATTTGCCAATGCTGAACGAGTTAAACCAGTTCTAAAATTATATAAACCTTGACCAAGCAAGTAATTAATCCCATTTTTGTTATCAGGCAAACTCCATTTTTTATCACCATTAATCTGCAATGCATTAACTAAGCATTCTCCTTGACCACCTTGGTTGTTTTTACTTGCCAAACCAAATAATTTTGCTTCTTGTCGGTGTAATTCCTTTAAAGCGGATTTTTTATCTAGATTTTCTGATTTTTCTAAAAGCTCTAAATAAATTTTAGACCAATTTAATGCACGCCACCAAAAACGCATTACCCCTTTAAATGCTGTGGGTGTCAATTCTGCTTCTTGCGTATTTTCACCTGCAACAAACATTGGGGTGTTAATATGGTATGTTGCCCGTAACAACACTGGTTGTTTATTAAATGTAGGTAAAATCATATCCATTCCTTTAATTAAGTTGAATTTGGGTAGCTGGCAATTTTAAAGCATAGCCCGAACCAACAGGTTGTATGCAGATTTGTTGGCAAACATCTACCCCAAAAGCTTTAGTAAACTTACTCTTCATGGTTGATAATGCAGTACTTAAATAAGCAAAATCCACGACAATATCATCTTTATTTTTATATTGTCCATAAATTTGATTAAATAGTTTTTGATGCTTCTCGCCAATAAAATCTGTATCAATTTCTTTTGATGGATAATATAATGTTTCGCCATTTAATGTAATTTGAGCAACCAGTGTGTATACACTAAATTCTTTTGGTGTTAAAACACATTCCATGTTATCAATAATCACTTTTTTATTTTTAATGTCCAAATTTACAAAAATAGGTTTTAGTGCTAAATTTATTGAATTAACCACTTCACTAAAACTGGCATTTGTTACCAAACTATCTTTTGGCAAAGAACTACGCATACGCACAAATGGAATATCCGCCAACCAAATTTTAGCCAACCTTGCATTTAATTTTTTACCCGTAAAACGTTGTTCAACAAACATATCGATCGGTGTTGGATAATAAAACTTACTGGCACTCTCAAACTCACTTTCTACCAGAACATGGGACATATTGTCATATGCTCGCCCATATAGTGATAAAGCATAACCTGCATAAAACCCCATGGTTTTACGACCACCAGCAATAGAAACGTGCAAACTTACCTCATCATCTTCGGTAAACTCACGAATTTTTTGACAGATTAAATTAGCAGCTAACTCATTATCTTCAGGAGTTTTTAAATCATTTAACTTATTGCCT
>JBHACK010000049.1:0-8169 GCA_041854545.1 Acinetobacter sp.
ATAGTGCAACGATTAGTCAAGAAAATCAAGCATCTATTCGTGCATTAGCAGAAAACTTAAATAAAAATGGTTTAAAACGCTTAAAAGTCATTGGACACACAGATAATGTAGGTTCGGCTGAATATAATCAAAAACTTTCTTTAGAGCGTGCAAAAAGTGTAACGTATGCACTATATAAAGGGGGATATGATATCAATGGGGTTGAAATTATTGGTCGTGGTATGACGCAACCGATTTACCCTAATGATACAGAAGAGAATCGCTCACAAAATCGCCGTGTTGCCATTATTATCGTGCGTTAATTAAGATATTATTGTTAAACTTGTACTTTTAATATCTTTGGGGAAATAGGGAAACTTATTTCCCTAAATTATAGTGGGAATTGTTGAAAATAAGGGATATTTTTGTTAGTATGCAATGGAATACTATATGATAATAATCGTATTTATCTATTAAAATAAATTCGATATAGTAGAAGATTGATAAGATTCGTAAAATCATTTATAGTTAAATTATGAATGGTAAAAAATAGAATCCGAACTCGATGATGTAGATAATTTTATGTATCGTAATGTTGTAAGATATTGGTTATATTTTAGTTTATTGATTTTAGGCATCAGTTGTTCTACAGTTGTGGTCGCAAGTTCTGAGGCTCATTATCAAACAACGTTACATATTTTAAATTATAGTAATTTGCCAAAAACAGCAAGGTTTTGTGTCTTTGATTCTGCAACAGCAAAAGGCTTTACTCAATATTTTAAAAAACAGTCTGTTGATTATGATGTACATTTAGCAAGTGTGGATACACTACAATCGAGTCATTGCCAAGTGGTGTATTTTACTAAAACGCCTGCTCAAGAACAGGTGAAGCTGATTCAAAGTTTATCTACGCCATTATTGTCGATGAGTGAAAATAATGAAGTGTGTGAAATTGGTAGTGCCTTTTGTCTGTATCGTAAAGATAAATCAGTATCTGTGAAAATTAATATGGAAATGCTTGGACGTTCTAAGGTAAAAGTTGACCCGCGTGTCATTTATATGTGGATTAAGCGTTCAGGAGAGTAAGATTGGAATATAAAAATCAACGTTCCTTAAGATTAATTTTTAAGCGTTCTCAACGATGGGTCATTATTTCGAGTTTTATTATTTTATTTGTTGTGTTGCCTGTGGTTTCCACAGCAATTTTAAGTGCTTATAGTAAACATCATTTGCATAATTTAAGTGAGATTTTAAGTGAATGGATTCAGCCTGCTTTAATTTTTCAAGATGAAGAATATTTGTTAAATATGAGTAATCAATATGTGCAGATGTATGCTTTAAAAAAGATTGAGATTTTAGATACGCAAGAAAATTTAATTACGCAAAGTTCGTATAATGCGGGAAATTATCCTGTTTTATTACAAGTATTTGATAATATTATTTATGGTAAGGACGCATTAAAAGTTAAAATTCAATTTGAGCAACAATTAAAAGGCTATTTGGTAATTTATCCAAGTTCGCAACAGATTTTTGGATATTTGATTTTAATTTTTGGGGTGATTGTCATCAGTTTATTATTATTGATGACTTTATGGTTATATTCGATTCATAAAATGTATAGTAGCATGATGCAAACCTTAGAACCATTAACGCAAACGGCTCGTTTATTGACCGAACATAAGGCATATAGTTTGCGTTTTAAGCATAGTTCTATTCGGGAATTTTCGATTTTAATTGATGCGTTTAATCAATTATTGTTGGAAACGCAACAATGGCATGAATCGATTCAAAAGGAAAATTTAAGTTTATCGCATAAAGCCTATCATGATGAATTAACCAAATTACCGAATCGGCATATATTTTATCAAGTTTTAGATGAAATTTTTTCAAATCCGCAGTTACATCGCAGTAGTGCATTAATTTTTTTAGATAATAATAAGTTTAAAAAAATTAATGATACTTATGGACATCAAGCAGGGGATGCGATTTTGCAAGAAACGGCAAATCGGTTAAAATCACAGCTGAATGAACAGGATTTAATCGTTCGATTAGGGGGCGATGAATTTGCCATTATTTTGTCTTCTATTACAACTTTAACGCAATTAGAGCAAAAAGTTGTACAATTAATGGCGTGTTGTGATGAGCCATTATGGTTCGATGGGCATAAAATTAGATTTAGTTTTAGTATTGGCGTTGCATCTTCAACATCCGCAAGTTCCATTGATGAATGGATTAAACAAGCCGATAGTGCGATGTATCGTGCCAAAAAATTAGAGCGACATTGGTCGATTTATTTTGTAGAAGGAGATTTATAATGGGAAGTACCGTTCTCAAATGTATCCTTGTGAGTGTGTTGTTGAGTGTCTGTGTTGCGTGTACACATTCATCAGGTTTACGTCATAAGCAAGTGAAAATGTTGCAAAATAATGGGTTTGAATTTACCAACGAAGGTTGGAGCTTAGCCGTTCCAGACCGATTAATTTTTAAGTTTGATAGTATTGATGTAGATAAAGATAAAGAAAACCTATTAAAAAACTTAGCCAAAAATCTACATAGTTTTGAGCTTGACCAGTTAAAAGTCATTGGACATACCGATAACGTGGGAACAGCAGAATATAATCAAAAACTGTCGGAGCAACGTGCCAAAAGTGTGGCAGAAATTTTGGTAAAATATGGGTTTTCAGCAGATAAAATTGAAGTATTGGGGCGTGGTATGACACAGCCTTTATATGAAAATGATACTGAAGAACACCGTGCCGAAAATCGCCGTGTAACCATTATTATCGTCCCTTAATTTGAAATGAGAAACTGATGTTACCTTTATATGTTACCAGCGGTGAACCTGCTGGCATTGGTATAGATATTTGTCTTGATTTAGCCAAACGTCAAGATGTTCGCCCTGTTGTGGTTTTGGCAGATAAAAATTTATTGGCTGAACGTGCTAAGCAATTAGGCTTAGTAGTTGAATTGTTGGATTATACAGGGCAAACAACGCCAAGTGCGGTAGGACAGCTATATGTTGAGCATATTGCACTTGCTGAACCTGTTGTTGCAGGGCAATTAAAGTCTGCAAATGCATCTTATGTCCTAGAGCAATTAAGACGTTCCGCAGATTATGCCATGCAAGGCAAAAGCATTGGGGTTGCAACCGCCCCTGTCCAAAAATCTGTGATGAATGAAGCAGGCATTGCCTTTAGTGGACATACTGAATATTATCAAGAGTTTGCAGGGGTTGAACGTGTGGTGATGATGCTTGCCACGCCAACATTAAGAGTGGCATTGGTAACGACTCATTTGCCATTACGTGCGGTGGCAGATGCTATTACGGCTGAACGTTTACAGCAAGTGATTGATATTTTATTGCATGATTTAAATCAAAAATTTAAATTGCCAACACCACGCATTTTAGTCTGTGGTTTAAATCCACACGCAGGGGAAAATGGCTATTTAGGTCGTGAAGAATTGGATATTATTAATCCAATTTTAGAGCAATATCGTGCCAAAGGTCATGATTTAAGTTTGTGTTTGCCAGCGGATACGTTATTTACGCCACATCATTTACAACAGGCTGATGCGGTGTTAGCGATGTATCATGACCAAGGTTTACCTGTGTTAAAATCGCAAGGTTTTGGTGAAGCGATTAATATTACTTTAGGTTTGCCGTTTGTACGGACTTCTGTTGACCATGGTACGGCATTGTCTTTGGCAGGAACAGGGCAAGCTCATCCATCAAGTTTACACGTTGCGGTGGATTTGGCGTTACAGTTAGCAGAATAAGCGATAGTAAAGGAGAATAAAGGCTAAGGACAGCCAAAAATTATCAACATTGATGAGTGTTATCGATTATAATAGGGCATCCTGATATTTCATATTTGCAATTAAAAATGAGAGAAATCGCAGATTTTCAAGGAAAAAATGCAGATTGATAGTGATTCTATCAAGCAAGTTTTTGACGCAGAAAAGCAAGATTTAGCCATTTTTAATACAAAAATGCTATTTTATTTCTAAAATTATTGCTAAATCATCATGAGTGTTATGAAGTGTCAGGATGCCCTAACCCAAATTGTAAAATAAAATCTTGAGTTATTATGTATCAAATTAACGCACTCAACCCTAAAGATGAAGGTCATCAAGCCCGTAAACGGTTTGGACAAAACTTTTTGCATGACCAAGGGGTGATTAGTAAAATTATCCGTTATGTAAATCCTAAAGCAGGTGAAAATATTGTTGAAATTGGCCCGGGGTTGGCAGCATTAACATCGCCTTTAGTGGGGGAGTGTGATGCCTTAACGGTCGTTGAACTTGACCGAGATTTAGCCAAAGGCTTGCCGAATCGTGTGCCGTATCCTGAACGTTTAACCATTATTGAAGCAGACGCTTTAAAATATAATTTTGCTCAATTAGTCAAACCTAATCAGCCGTTACGTATTGTGGGAAATTTGCCATATAACATTTCTACGCCTTTATTGTTTCATCTATTAAGTTTTGATGATGCGATTGCAGATATGCATTTTATGTTGCAAAAAGAAGTGGTCGAACGCATTACCGCTCAACCGAATACCAAAGAATATGGACGTTTATCGGTGATGATTCAGTATTATTGCCAAGCAACATTTTTATTTGAAGTGCCAGCAGGAGCGTTTAATCCCCCGCCTAAAGTGACTAGTGCCGTCTTCCGTTTAGTGCCTTATCGTGAAAAACCGATTGTTGCTCAAGATGAACAAAAATTTGCTCAATTAGTGGCTCATGTCTTTACTCAAAGACGTAAAACCTTACGCAATAGTTTAAAAGGAATGTTGCAAGATGGAGCATTTGAGCGTTTAAAATCTGTTGGGATTGATGAAATGGCACGTCCTGAAACTTTAACTTTAGCGGAATTTGTGGCACTCGCCAACGAAATGAAATAAAGGTACAACCATGTCTAAAGAAATTCGTTATCATTATGTGATTGGTGATGTACAAGGCTGTTTTTCAGCGTTAAAAGCCTTATTAAAACACATTGAATTTGACCCTGAACAAGATTTTATTTGGTTTGCAGGCGATTTGGTCGCTCGTGGCGAAGATTCACTTGGAGCTTTACGCTTTATTAAAAAATTAGTGGAACGTGGTTCAGCAAAAACCGTTTTGGGTAATCACGATTTGACTTTGATTGCAACGGCTCGTGGCTTTAAAAAAATCAAAGAAAAAGATGGTACAAAAGAACTGATTGATGCGATTGATAGTGATGAATTGATTGATTGGTTACGCCGTCAGCCATTATGTTTATTTCCCAATGAACAGACCATTTTAACCCATGCAGGGGTGCCATGTATTTGGACGGCTCATCAAACAGCGGATTATGCCAAAGAAGTGGAAAATTATTTAGGGCATAAAGATTTAATGGTATTAGACCAATTTTTAGCACATATGTATGGTTCAGAACCTGATATTTGGGACGATGCGTTAATGGGCTTTGACCGTTTACGTACCATTACCAATTATTTAACTCGTATGCGTTTAACAGATAAAAAAGGTCGCCTAGAATTTAGCTTTAAAGAATCGCTTGATGACCCAATGCCCAAAGGTTTTGCACCGTGGTTTGAGTTTGATAGTTTAACCGCAAAAACACATCAAATTGTGTTTGGACATTGGGCAGGTTTGCAAGGCAAAACCATCAGCCCACAGATTCAAAATGTTGATGGCGGTTGCGTTTGGGGCAATCATTTATTAGCCTATCGTTTAAATGACCGTGAAATGTTTGCGGTGAAACGTCCAGACTAAGAACCTGTTCACAATTAATTATGCTTTCATATTTGCCTAAAAAATTAATCATGAACAGGTTCTAAGCAAAATGGGCAATGTCGATTCATTGCCCATTTTTTATGTATATTTTTAGAACTGGTTCTTAGGTAAATAGATTTAAAATCCGTTGCCATAACGATATTTTTTCAATTTTTACTGTTTGAGTTAAAGGTTTAGTATCAACCATCACATCATTTTGATAAATAACAGCATCTGCAATCGGAAATTGTTTATCATCAATAGGGGCGGTCATGCGTGAAACAGGTTGAATATGATAACGCAAATTTGGACGGCTTAAAGGTTCAAGATTGACCATTTGCCCATTTGCCTGTTTTTGCATTAAACGCATATTTGCAACATTAAATTGGCTTAAATCAATCGGTGCATTTTGATTTAATAATGAGCCAGTATAAAGCACATTCTGTTCAGTTGAAAAATTAAAATACTTTTGATTTGCATCTTTCAATGGAATACGGGCTAATAAAGTATTTTGTGGAATAAGCGTTGCATTTTGCGTATAGTGGAACGCCAAACCTAATAATTGATGGCTAACTTTTGCACGTTGCTCAATGCTTGGCGTTCCTAACACGACAAGGACTAAACGGCGATTATGTTCAGGTTGAGCATATTGTTGTAAAGCGGTGAGTGCTAAGTTATAGCCTGCATCTTTGGTATAGCCTGTTTTAAAGCCATCGACTCGATTATCACGCCCAATTAATAAATTGGTTGCTGGATAACGTTGCCCCTTATAATCCACATAAGGTTGTTTAGAATAATGCAAATAATCAGGGGTTTGCTCTAATAAAGCCATCGAAAGTAACTGTAAATCGTGAGCCGTTGAATAATGATTATTCATGCTAATACCTGATGGGTTGGCAAATTGCGTATCCTTCATGCCTAATTTTTGGGCAGTTTCATTCATTCGAGCCACAAAATTTTGTACATTTCCTTGTCCTAAATGTTCTGCTAAAACTAAAGCAGAATCGTTGGCAGACATCACAATTAAACCAGCTAATAATTGGTCAATCGAAATCGTTTCACCAACAGTTAATTTTAATTGTGATTCATCTTTTTGAACTTGGTTAATAATTGGACTGATTTTAATCAGTTGTTCTCGAGTGAGTTTGCCGGCTTGAATGTCTTGTAACACCAAATAGGCAACCATCATTTTGGTTAATGATGCTGGGGCTCGGCGTTGATGGCTATTGTGTTCACTGATAATTTGTTGCGTTTGTGGGTCATAAATAATCCAAGCCTGTGCATTGACGGTGCTTGGTTGAATATTTAAAACTGCAGAATGTGCAAACTGAACCATTAAACTGGCTACAATAATCAGGGAAAGACGAGCCTTAACCACGAATACACTCTCTCTAGGGAAATAAAAGGGGCTATAGTACGCTGTTTAAGCAAAAAAGGCTAGGATAAATTTGTAGTTTTGGGCAAAAATGCTGAATAAAGCAACAATTTTTCATTTTTGATAAAGAAAAAAAGATAAAAAAATGCTAGGCTAAAGCATATTTTTTGACAGAGAACTTTAGCCATGATGACTCATTATCAAATCGAATTTGACGACTACCGCCAACATTTGATGCACGTTACACTTCGCTTTTTAGCGAATCCACATCAAGCCCTATGGTTGCCGACATGGATTCCGGGGAGTTATTTAATCCGAGAATTTGCCAAACATATTGAATCTGTTAAAGCCTATGATGAAGCAGGGCGTAGTTTACAAATCCGTAAAACTCAAAAAAATCAATGGCAATTATACAATCAAGAACATGAATTAATTACCGTTGAATATGATGTTTACGCCTATGATTTATCAGTGCGTGGAGCATATATTGACCAAACACGTTTTTATGTCAATCCTGCCTGTGCGTGTTTAGCCTTGACTGGACAAGAACAAAATCCATGTGAAGTAGAACTATTTTTACCCAAAGAAAAACAACATTTTCAACTGGCAACAGGCTTAAAATCTAAACAACTGGTAACAGGGCGTTATACTTTATACGCTGAACATTATGACCAACTGATTGACAGCCCATTTGAATTGGCGGAACAAACACATTTTCAATTTTCGGTGAATGATATTCCCCATGATGTCTATATTTCAGGCGTGCACGCAACCAATGTGGAACGCTTACAAGCAGATTTAAGCAAAATTTGTAGCACACAACATCAGCTATTTGGTTCAGCTCCCTTCCAAAATTACACTTTTATGACCATGGCAACAGGCAATGGTTATGGCGGATTAGAACATCAAAATAGTACCAGTTTAATTACACCAAGAGCAGATTTACCAAAAGCAGATGAACAAACAGAACCATCGGCAGATTATCAACGCTATTTAGGGTTATGTAGCCATGAATATTTTCACGCATGGTTAGTTAAATATATTCGCCCTGAAAA
>JBHACK010000050.1:0-4036 GCA_041854545.1 Acinetobacter sp.
AACAAGCCACTTACTTTAGTAAGGCTTGTGGTGTGGCACGTTTTGCCTATAATTGGGCATTGGCAGAATGGCAAAAACAATATGAAGCCGATAAAAATTATCGTGATGAATGTCTGTGGCTAGGTGTAGCTATTGATGAAACCAAACTGAATAAACCATCACAAGGCAAATTAAGAAAACAATTAAACGCCATCAAACGCACCCAGTTTCCTTTTATGCTTGAAGTTACCAAATGCTCGCCACAACTTGCCATTATGTAGTTAGGGGACGCATTTAAACGCTTTTTTAAAGGTGAAAGCAAATATCCTCAATTTCGTAAAAAAGGCGTAAATGATAGATTTAGCCTATCCAATGACCAATTTAAACTGAAACAAATCAATAACAAGCCATACATTCAAATCCCAAATTTAGGGTTGGTTAGAATGCGTGAAAACTTACGCTTTGACGGTAAAATCCTATCTGCCAAAGTATTTAAACGTGGTGAAAAATGGTTTGTCAGTATTGCGGTTGAATTATCAGATGTTTTTTAGCAAAGGAAAAAACAGGTCAATCAGTTGGTTTAGATTTAGGCATTACCGATTTGGCAACTTTGTCAGACGGAACAAAAATCTAAGCACCAAAACCCTTAAAATTCAAACTTAAAAAATTACAACGACTAAGCAAACAATTTAGCCGTAAACAAAAAGGTAGTAAAAATCGTGCCAAAGCGAAAACCAAGCTATCGCGATTGCATTATTAGTTGTATCAGAAAAGACTTCTTGCACAAACTGACAACCAACTTGATAAAAACCTATGACACCATTGCCATTGAAGAGTTAAATGTCAAAGGTATGGTTAAAAATCGTAAATTAGCACGTTCTATCAATGATTTAGGTTTTTATGAATTAAAACGCCAACTCATCTACAAAGCCAATCAATGGGGCAAAACCATTAAATCAGTGGATAGATTTTTTGTAAGTAGTAAAACTTGTTCATATTGTGGGCAAAAAGTTGAAATATTGCCTTTGTCGGTTCGTAAATGGACTTGTACACATTGCAACACCACGCATGACAGAGATATTAACGCAAGTGTTAATATCTTAAACAATGCAACAAAAGTTTTAACGATAACTTAATCGTTAAAAAGGCGGTAAGTTCTACCGTGTCAGCCTATGGAGTTGATGTAAGTCTTAAGTCAAACGGCAAGAGCAAACAATGGTGAAGTAGGAAGAAAACATTAAATTTACTCTTGAGTAGATGTAGATAGGTTTTTTGGAGCGGTCAGTAATGATGCCATCTCGAGAATGGAGCGTGGTACCATCATGCCAAGCGTGGTCAGATTGGTGCAATTATCTGAAGTATTAGACTGTGAAACGGCAGATTTTTTGACTTATAGCAGTTCCACGTTGCCTGATTACAGCAAACGTCTGCATAATCTTTTGGCACAATTACCTGAACATGAACGTGAAGCGTTTTTATTAATGGTAGATACGATGATTGCATGGCACATACAATCCAAACAAACCACGCCCGACACAATCTCATCACTGTAACAGCATCTCTCAAAACCATGATTAAGCCATCTTGTTTTGACAAAGTTTTGATGATAACTAACTATTTTTTGGTGTCAATTAGCTTACCAAGCTAACCAATATTATCATTATCATAATAATGATAAGTAATTGAGTTTCTATCTATCAGCATCACTATAAATATGTTTTTAAGATGCTAGTTATCATTTAAAATATTTCTATTCATGGTTTTTGGCTTTTTATTGGTAAGAATTTCTTTTTTTTCAATGGTTTTGATTACGCACTGTCAAAGCCATTACCAAAAAGCATATAGACGAGTATGAGATACAAAATAGTAATATTTAAAAAAATATAAATCATATTTATTATCATTGTTGATAGTACTTCTGTTTTAGCTTAGAAGGATTTAATGATAATGTTTGGGAAAGCCGTAAAATTATGTGTAGCCTAGCAATCAATTTCTACTAAAGCTAAAGGATATGAGTATAATTATTTAAAGGATTATTCATATCAATATGCTAGCTCTGCACTGATGGGTAGATGGTCAGACATCTGTGTCCACGGCTTGCCTTGATGTACCCATGATTTTATCACACATAAATTTCTAACATAAATACGGTCAAGACTTAATAGGGGAAAAGAGGCAGGAAAAGTGGGCAATAATTTTTGTTGATAACTCAAACATGCTTCTTGCATATTTAATGTTTTAGCAATATTTTGACAAGAACGTTTCCGCCAATCATTAAAATCCCCCGCCAAAATAAGTGGTTGATGTTTATCAATGCTTTGATTGACATAGTCAATGATAGCTTGATATTGTTTTTTTCGGTCTTTTTCTAATAAATTTAAATGTACACACAATATCACAATGGAAGTTTGCCAATTGTCTGGCGAAACCTCACAATGCAAAATTCCCCGTTTTTCTAAACGATTGACACTGATATTGACATTATGTTTTGGGTCAAGCGAAAAACGACTTAAAATGGCGTTGCCGTGATGTCCATGATGGTATTGTGCATTTTTGCCATAGCTATGCTCAAATTGCAAAAACTCACCAAACCATTCATGTTGAGATTGCTTGGGGTATTCATTATATTTGATGGCACGTTTTAGGTGCTGTCCTTGCACTTCTTGCAAACAAAAAACATCTGAATTAATGTCTTGCAAAGCTTTAGCAAGCTCAGGCATAATCACATGACGATTAAACGCCGACATGCCTTTATGGATATTATAACTGGTAATAACAAAACGCTGATAATTCATAGGTTTATAAATTGCATTTGGGGTTTGAAATAGTAATCAATTTCTCAACTTGAAAAAATTTGATTTTGTAATGATAATAACTGACCATAAAAAACCAACTTGCAAAAACAAGTTGGCTTTTGTATAAAAAGGGGTGTGAAATTAAAAAGCGTCCGCAGGTACCCACACTTCACCAGTCATCAATCGGCGAGCCGAGCGACTCATAGAGACCTTTTTTGCAAGCCATTTACCATCAACCAGCTGGGACTGACCGCCAACCAAAAGCGTCCCTGATGGGTGTCCAAAACGTACTTCTGTGAGAGCCTGTCCGCCTGCCACTTCATTGACCAATGTCCCCACAATCGTGGCCGCTGTCCCAATCGCAACAGACGCTGTTCCCATCATGGCATGATGTAATTGACCCATACTCATGGCACGAGCGAGCAAATTAATTTCACTTGCCTTGACGGTTTTACCACTTGATGCGACATAATCGGCAGGGCTAGCAACCCACGCAATTTTTGGCGTATGTTGGCGAGTTTCAGCCTCGATGATGTCGGTAATTAAGCCCATTTTTACCGCACCATAGGCACGGATTTTTTCCAGTTTTGCTAAAATTTGGGCATTTGAGTTGATGTCTTTTTGTAATTCCGTACCCGTAAAGCCTAAATCTTTGGCACGCAAAAAGACCGTTGGAATCCCTGCATTAATTAGCGTAACATCAAATGTGCCAATATCAGGCACGTCTAAAGTATCCACCAAATTACCTGTTGGGAACATATCGCCATCACTGTCCACAGGGTCAATAAATTCGATTTTTACTTCACTTGCAGGGAAGGTTACGCCATCAAGCTCAAAATCGCCTGTTTCTTGCACTTGACCATTTACCATCGGCACATGGGCAATGATGGTTTTGCCAATATTTTGTTGCCAAATTTTGACTTCACAAATGCCATTTTCAGGGATTTTATCCGCTGATACTAAGCCATTCATGATGGCAAAACTGCCAACCGCTGCGGTGAGATTACCACAGTTTCCTGACCAGTCAATCATCGCTTTATCAATGGCAACTTGCCCAAATAGATAATTGACATCGTGGTCTGCGACATCGGATTTGGATAAAATCACCACTTTTGATGTTGATGATGAACCATTACCCAAACCGTCAATTTGCTTGCCATAAGGGTCTGGACTGCCCACAACACGAAGTAGAAAGTTATCACGGGCAGAACCTGCCACTTGGCAACGCTCGGGTAAGTCGGTTAAGTTAAAAAATGTACCTT
>JBHACK010000051.1:0-2639 GCA_041854545.1 Acinetobacter sp.
AGCGACACCAAATTTGCGGTTGCTACCCTTGCCTATGGCGAGCAACTGCGTGGCGGAACATATAATGGCGAGATGACGTGGAATCATATTTTAGAGCTTGCCCAACAAAATATTGGTCAAGACCCACATGGCTTGCGTGAAGAGTTTGTCGAGTTAGTAAAAGTAGCAAAAAGTTTATCGGCAACTGAACACAAATAATTGATTTTAAAAACTTGTCTAAATCAATCTTTAGGCAAGTTTTTTTACTGATATACCCCTATTAAACTCACACAATTTTTTGCCATTGGTCTATATAAATGAATAATTCAACATATAAACTTACTTTTATCACGATAATATTGGGTATTCTATCCACTCAAATGTCGTGTACCAACGAATCAACAACCAAAGATAATGTTCATCACAACCCACCCCCAGAGTTAATATTAATTCTTGAAAATGGACAATATGGTTTTGAAAATCAAGCAGGACAAATTATTATTTCACCACAATACGATAATGCTTGGGGTTTTCGTGAAGGTTTGGCACAAGTTCAAAAAAATAACAAATGGGGATTTATTGATAAAACTGGAAAATTAATCATTCCCTTACAATATGATAATGTTGGGGATTTTAACGAAGGTTTAGCAAAGGTTCAACAAAATAACAAATGGGGATTTATTGATAAAACTGGAAAAATTGTGATTCCATTAGAATATGATAGTACTGGAAGTTTTAGTGAAGGTTTAGTCAGTGTTGAAAAAAATCAGAAGCAAGGATTTATTGATAAAACAGGGAATATTATCATTGAATTTCATTATGATGAAGCGTGGTATTTTAGTGAAGGCTTAGCAAAAGTTCAACAAAATCATCAATGGGGATTTATTGATAAAACTGGAAAAATCGTCATTCCAATTATTTATGATGATGTTGGAGATTTTATTGAAGGCTTGGCAATGGTTGGACAAAATGGAAAATCAGGCTTTATTGATAAGACAGGAAAAATCATCATTCCTTTAGAATATGATTTAGCTTGGGGATTTAATACAGGACTCGCACAAGTTCAAAAAGATGGAAAATATGGATTTATTGATAAAACTGGAAAAATGATTATTCCAGTAGAATATGATGATATTCAATGGCTTTCTGAAAATTTAGTCGGACTTAAAAAAGATGAAAAATGGGGTATGATTGACAAAACTGGAAAAATCATTATCCCAGTAGAATATGATGATATTCAATGGCGTTCTGAAGATTCAATCGCACTTAAAAAAGATGGAACATGGCGATTAATCGAACAAACAGGACAAAACCTACCATCTCACAAATAAAATCTTTTTTAATACACACACCCTACATCAAGATGGATTTTAGGGTGTTTTTGATTTTTTTACGACAAAAATCCCAAAATATCGCTATTTTAAGGTAAAATATCTCTAATTTTTTAACATTTTTTAGAGATAAAATATGAGCAATTCTGCTGAAAATATCGCCACCACCTACGACCCATCGACCATTGAGAAAAAATGGTACGACACATGGGAAACGCACGGCTATTTTAAACCGACTTTAGACAAAGAAAAATCATTTTCTATTGCACTTCCACCGCCAAACGTAACAGGCAGTCTGCATATGGGACATGGTTTTAACAACGCCATCATGGACGCATTGACCCGTTACCATCGTATGAAAGGCTACAACACCCTTTGGCAACCGGGGACTGACCACGCAGGGATTGCCACGCAAATGGTGGTAGAGCGTCAATTAGGGGCAGAAGGCATTAGCCGTCATGACTTAGGACGTGAAAAGTTTTTAGAAAAAGTATGGCAATGGAAAGAACATTCAGGCGGAACGATTACCAAACAAATTCGCCGTTTAGGCTCATCTGTGGATTGGTCTCGTGAACGCTTTACTATGGACGAAGGTTTATCCAATGCCGTTAAAGAAGTGTTTGTGCAATTACATGAACAAGGCCTAATTTATCGTGGCAAACGCTTGGTAAACTGGGACATTAAACTACACACAGCTCTCTCTGATTTAGAAGTAGAAAGCCACGAAGAGCAAGGCTCGCTTTGGCATTTTAAATATTATTTTGCTGATAAAAGTTTAACAACAGCGGACGGCAAAGACCATTTAGTGGTTGCAACCACTCGTCCAGAAACGCTACTTGGTGATACAGCGGTTGCGGTTCACCCAGAAGATGAACGCTACGCCCATTTGATTGGCAAAACCATTATTTTACCTGTAACAGGGCGTGAAGTGCCGATTGTTGCCGATAGCTATGTTGAAAAAGAATTTGGTACAGGGTGCGTAAAAATCACCCCTGCTCACGATTTTAATGACTATGAAGTAGGTAAACGCCACGATTTACCGCTGATTAATATTTTTGACTTAAATGCTCAAATTTTGGCAGAATTTGATTGGTGCGAAAAAGCAGGTATGCCAATGACCCAAACCATCACCGCTCCAAGTGATTATATTGGGCTTGAGCGTTATGTCGCACGCAAAAAGATTGTTGAACAAGCCGAAAATGAAGGCTGGCTAGAAAAAATTGAGCCACACACACTCAAAACACCAAAAGGCGACCGTTCAGGCGTGGTGATTGAACCTTTATTAACTGACCAATGGTACGTTAAAATCGCTCCACTCGCTGAACCTGC
>JBHACK010000052.1:0-17355 GCA_041854545.1 Acinetobacter sp.
CGTCCATTTTAAATAGCGTTGGGCGAATCGTTGAATACAATATCATAATCATTATCTCTTTAAAATTGATGACGATAGCCTATTGCTATCTTTTACTCTTTTGGCATTATAAAAGAATTAGATATGAATTACTAGGGCATATTGATGGTTGAGAAATACACCCTGTAAAACTTAACGTGAGTTCGGTTTAAAAGATAATATTTATTCCAATCTTAATCGTTGGTGTTGAGCGATAGCAAAACCCAACAAATTTAAAACAATGTTTTGAATGTGTTAGGTCTTATGTATTACTCACGGTAGCTTAAGGAATAAACTGTAACTGACGTGTAGATAAATTTGGTGCAATCACCTGTTGTTCATATACACGAGCTTCTGCTAATGAAAATGGATGTAAATTTTGACCTGTTAAAATTTCATCCATATAGGCAATGATGTTCATATGGCAGACAACAACAATCGATTGATAGTCCATCTGTGATAACCATTGTACTGCAATTTCCGCATCATCATCAGGTTTAATGCCATCATAAATCAAGGTTGGCACATCAGGAAAATAGGCTTGTAAATGAGCAAGCGTTTCTTGGGCTCGCAATAATGGACTGACAATAAAAACATCAGGTTGTAATCGTTCTTTTAAATATTGAGCGGTCTTTTCTGCCTGTTGATGTCCTGTTTCAGTTAAAGGACGGCTATGGTCATGCCCATTTATAGCTGGGTGTGCTTCTCCATGACGAATCAAGGTTAATTTCATTTTTTACTCCAAACGATATAAACTAAACTTAAACCTTTTGATGGGGTAATACAAATTCCACATCACTACGATTCCCCGTTTTCATTAACGTAGCCGCAATGTGTAATGGTGGAGCTTTTTCAAAAATCACATCGTATAATGCAGTTGCAATAGGCATATAAACATCTCGTTGTTTTGCACAGGCACGCACTTGGGCAATGGTATTAATCCCTTCTGCGGTTTGTCCTAATTCTTCGCTTGCTTGTTGCAAACTTTTGCCCTGCCCTAATTTATATCCCATTTGATAATTACGGCTTAATGGACTATTACAAGTTGCAAATAAATCGCCTACACCTGCTAAGCCTAGGAATGTTAATGGATTTGCTCCCATATGTACCGCAAAACGGCTCATTTCTGCTAAAGCACGAGTAAGAATTAAACTCTTGGTATTTTCACCAATCGCAAACGCATTGCCCATGCCCATTGCAACCGCATAAATATTTTTTAATGCTCCACCTAATTCCACACCATACACATCATCACTGGCAAATACACGGAATAAACCACTATGTAAAGCGTGTTGTACCGCTGAACGTACCAATTCTGATGGACTAGCAATCACCGTTGCAGATGGCATACCTGCCAAAATTTCTTTGGCTAGGTTAGGCCCCGACAAAACGCCATAAGGAACTTCGGGCAATTCTTCACGGATAATATCACTCATTAACTTAAAGGTATCTGCTTCCATACCTTTGGTCAAAGAAATCACTACTTGAGCAGAAACAAACGGTGCAATTTGCTTTAAAACCTGACGAAATGCGTAACTTGGAATGGCGACAAAAATTAAATCTCGCTGACGGACTGCGGTTTCTAAATCGGTTTCTGCACGCAATTCTTGTTCTAAGGTAAAATCAGGAAGATAACGGCTATTGATATGTTTGGTGTTAATTTCATCTGCAATGTGTTTATCACGAATCCACATCATCACATCGCAACCATTACGCACCGCAAGGTTTGCCATTGCTGTTCCAAAACTTCCCCCGCCTAAAACCGTTACACGTAATTTAGGCTTAGTTTCATCACGTTGTTGCTCTAAATAAGGGGCAAATAATTGTTGAAAATCAATTTGCATACTGTTCTCCTTGGCTTAATCTGCTGTCCAATAGCGAATAAAATGTTCATCTATAGTATCATCTCGTACAGGTAATTCACGAGATGCCGAACCTATATACAAAATCCCTGAAATATAATCTTCAGCAGTCAAACCTAAAGCTTGTTTAAGATAGGTTGATTCAACCAAATGACCTGTTCGCCACATACTCGCAAAGCCTTGTGCTTGTAAAGATAATAACACATTTTGCACCGCCGAACCTGTACTCAATAATTGTTCAAAGGCAGGGACTTTTTCATGTTGCTGAATCTTCGTTAAGGCAAGTACCAATAAAGGAGCTCTTAACACTTGCTGACGAATTTTTTGTTGTTGTGCAGGCTCAAAGGTTTCATCTGCTTGATTATCATGTAAAAATGCTTGAACCAAGACTTCTGCAAATGCTTGACGTTGTTCTGTTTCAATCACCACAAAACGTGTTGGCTTTAAACGGCGATGGTCTGGGGCAAACCATGCAGATTGTAAGGCATGCAATAATTGTTGCTGAGTTGGGGCAGGTTCAGTTAAAACACCAACCGAACGCCGTTGCTGAATCGTATCATGTACGATTTGAATATATTGTTCCTGTTCAATAGTATTGTTCATAATGACAACTCTAAAAATACTCTAAATTTATACAATTATAAAAGATTTTTTAATTTTACAACAAGTCTAAAAAATTGGTATGTTTACCACATACCGATTTTCCATTCATTCACCACATATTATTCAACAGCTAAAATATTATTGAGTGTTTCACTAATATTTTTAGAATGAATATTTGCTTGTAAGGTATGTAATTTAGCTTGAATTTCACTACGTTTAGGTTCAGCCAAGGTGTACCAACGAGCTAAAATTTGCAAGGTTGCAGAACCGAGAATTGGATTTTTATCATCAAAATATTGCACCAAACCTAAGAGATAATCCGCCCCAAATGACCAAACATTGACAGGATGTTGAGCAATACCACGACTTACCGCACGCACACGGTTAGGGGTTGTTAAATCATAATCAGGGTGTTGAGTTAAAGCCATTAAACCATCATAGGTTAAACGTGGGTTAGATGATTGCACCATAAACCACGCATCAAGTGATAAGGCTTCATCTTTAAATTGTTGATAAAAATCATCAAGATAATGTTGTACGCTTGGTTCGGCTGACCAATGCAACACACGTAATGCCCCTAAACGTTCAGTCATATTTTGCGTTTGTTGATATTGTTGCTCCGCAAGGGCTAACACATCTTTATCGCCCTGACGTTGTAACATTTCTAAACACAAATTACGCAATGCACGCACGCCCATTGCCTGACTAAACTCATTAAATTGTTGTGGTGATACCGTTTGATAATAGTGTTTCCAAAAATCGCCCAGTTGTTCCGCTACGAGTTGAATTAAAGTATCACGGCGGACTTTAATCACTTCAGGTTGATACTGTTGCTCAATACGGCTGGCTAAATAACTTTCGCTTGGAATATCCAATAAACGAGAGCTTAATAATGGGTCAGTTGCACTCAATTTAGGTAAAACCGCTTGAATTGCCTGTAAATATGCCTGAACGGTTGATTGTGTAGCAGTTACATCATCATTTGCCAAGAGAACTCGTTCTAATAAGGTTTGTGTCGCTTGCCATTGATTAAAGCCATTATGTTCATATTGAATTAAAAAGGCTAAATCATCATCACTATAATCAAAGGCTAAATTGACTGGAGCAGAAAAATTGCGTAATAACGATACAACAGGTTCAGCAGAAACTTGCTCAAATACAATCTCTGCGGTTTCAGTTGTTAATAAATACACGCCATCTTGTACATGATTTTCCATTAACGCTGAACAATTTAAACGTAATGGCTGACCTGTGGCTTTATCAAACAATGCCAACGCTACAGGAATCGGCACAGGCTGTAAATTTGGATATTTAGCATGTGGTTTAATGTGCTGACTTAAGGTTAAACGATATTGTTGCTGTTCAGCTAAATATTCTGCTTGTACGCTTAAGGTTGGCGTATGGGGCTGATTATACCAACGTAAAAAGGCAGATAAATCGACACCAGAACCTTGCGACAATGCCGAGACCCAATCTTCAACCGTTACCGCTTGTCCATCATACAACTCAAAATAACGGTCTGTGCCTTGGCGGAATTTTTCCTTACCCAGTAAGGTCGCCATCATACGAGAAATCTCCGCCCCTTTTTCATATACTGTAGCAGTATAAAAATTATTGATTTCGACAAAATGGTCAGGACGTGGCGGATGAGCCAAAGGCCCTGCATCTTCAGGGAATTGGTGCGATTTTAACACGGCGACATCATCAATCCGTTGTACGCTTGCCGATTGCAATTCTTCTGAAAAGGATTGGTCTCGGAACACCGTTAAACCTTCTTTTAAGCACAACTGAAACCAATCACGGCAAGTAATACGATTTCCTGTCCAGTTATGGAAATATTCATGAGCAATCACCGATTGCACACGCATAATGGCTAAATCGGTGGTATAGGCTTCATCTGCCAATACACAAGACGTATTAAAAATATTTAAGCCCTTATTTTCCATTGCTCCCATATTAAATTGACTAACGGCAATAATCATATAATTATCAAGGTCATAACAACGTCCATACTGCTCTTCGTCCCAACGCATTGAATGTTTTAAGGCTTGCATGGCAATATGACATTTTGCAATATCTTTTTCTAAGGCATAAATTTCCAAATTAACACGGCGTTGCTCTGCGGTGATATATTCATCACGCAATACCGCTAAATCACCAATCACACACGCAAATAAATAACTTGGCTTTTTGGTTGGGTCTTGCCAAACCGTATAATGACGTTGTCCATCTAACTCACCTTTCGCAATCAAATTACCATTTGCCAATAAAGTTGGATATTTTTTATCAGCTTCTAAACGTGTGGTAAAGACTGATAACACATCAGGACGGTCAGGATAATAAGTAATTTTGCGGAAACCTTCAGGCTCATTTTGGGTAACAAAAATATCCCCTGCTTGATATAAACCTTCCAGTTGTGTATTTTGCTCTGGGTGAATGATAACAACCGTTTCAATCTCGGCATGGTCAGCCACATTGCTTAACACCAGTTGCTCATCATCACGGCGATAATCTTGTTCAGATAAGGTTTGCCCATTAAGCGTAATTGATTTTAATTCTAAATCACGTCCCAATAACACTAAGTCTCCTGCGTGTTGGCGATTCATCACTAAACGGCTGATGACTTGCGTATAATCATCATATACCTGAATGGTTAAATCAATCGATTCAACGCTAAAACTTGGGGCTTGGTAGTCTTTTAAATAAATGGGTTGTGGTGCGTTCATCTTCGCCATCTCAAATCTAAAATAAGAGCTATTATACGCTGAACGCTTACGCAAAAGAAAAGGGATTTTGTATCAATCCCTTTTACACAGTTCACTTAGATGTTTCACTTATAGACTTTCTAACGCCTTCCGCAAATATTTATCCAAATCCGCTTGACCTAATAACCAATCGACATAATCTCGTGGTAAATCCGCTAAAGCCGTCCCTTTATGTTTCCCAAAATGAATCGTGGTAGGAATACGGGCAATTTCTGACAACTCATACAACTCTTGCATGGTATTGACTTGAGCATCTTTTAATAAGTGCATTAAGACATTTGCGGTTAATAAAATATCTGCATCAGCACGGTGAGCATTTTTTAGCATTTGGCGGGCTTTTTCACTACCATTGGACACACGATAAATCAATGCAGACATATTATACGCATCTAAATCTTTCCATAAATGTCGTGCTAAGGCTAAAGTACAAATGGCTTTAATGGGCTGAACATCTATACCACATTTAGCGATAGTTTGAATATCATAGTCAATATTATGTCCAATGATATATTGCGTTTCTTCAGGCAATTTAAATTCCGTATAATGCGGTTGTCCCACTAAATCATGTTCTAAGATATGATGAACCGCCATTGCTCCAAAACTAATCGGCTCACCGACTTGATAATATTGGTCAAAAATTTGACTTTTATCTAATACCAATTTGCCTTGAATCATATCCACAGGAGCATAGGCAATCTCAATCGGTAAACCATTTAAATCATGCGTTTCGGTATCTAAAATAATGGCGGTTGCATTTAAAGTTAATTCAGTCATCACATTCCCCTTAAAATAAAAATGGGCAAATTTACTTTACCCATTTTACAATACTTTTACGTTTTACGCTTGAAATTGCTGTTTTAAGGCTTGATACTGTTCAACGCTCAATCTAGCCCCATAATGCGAAACCACTTCGCTAGAAACCAAGACCGCTAAACGCCCAGCCGTTTTTAAATCTTCGCCTTGTTGTAAGGCATATAAAAATGCTCCTGCAAACGCATCACCTGCACCATTGGCATCGACTGCTTGAACCAAACGTCCTGCAATATGTTCTACTTGGTTAGCTGTACCGACCATTGCCCCTTTTTCGCTTAAGGTAATGACAACGACACGGCTAATTTTTAATAACATATGAAACGCATCTTCAGGGGTTGATGTTTTGGTGTACATCATCGCTTCATGTTCATTACAGAAAATTAAATCGACACCATCGCCCACTAACTCTTCTAAACCACTACGAGCAAACTCAACCATTGCAGGGTCAGATAAAGTTAAAGCAATTTTCACCCCATGTTCACGAGCGACTTGACGCGCTTGTACAACGGCATGACGTGCAGATTCGCTGGTCGATAGATAACCTTCAATATACAACCATTTAGAACGTTTTAAGATTTCATAATCCACTTGTCCGACCGATAAATCCGCACTCACCCCCAAATAGGTTTGCATGGTACGTTCTGCATCAGGGCTGACCATCACCAAACAACTACCAGTAATGCCTTCATCAGCAATCGACAATTCAGACGTATGCACATTCGCATGACCTAAACCACGCAAATACTCTTGCCCCATCTCACCAATGCCCACACGGCACGCATAAAAAGACGCACCACCTAAAGCACTATATGCCACACAGGTATTGGCAGCCGAACCGCCACTGGTCATACCTTGATAATCTTGAGAACCACGCAAATCCGCATATAAATGAGCTTGTTGCTCTTCATTTGCTAATTGCATGGTACCTTTTTGTAACTGATGTTTTTCTAAAAAATCATCATGAATTTTAAATTCTTGGTCAACTAAGGCATTACCAATAGCGAATAAATCAAAGTGCATTTTCTGTTCCTAAACTATACAAAAATGGGAGATTAAATATCATTAGAAAAAGCCCATACGGCGTTTTTGCTCTTTTTCAGCTTTAAACTCTTGCTCATCAATATGGGTTAATTCTGCTAAAGAATACGGATGTTCCACAACAATATCTTTACCAATCGATTGTAAATACGCATTACACCGCTCAACCGACAATTCTTTAAAATGATATTCGGCAATTAAACGTCCACGGCGTAACAAGGCATGGTCAATTTCGGTTAAATTCGCATTAAAGGTACAAACAAATTGACACTCTAACACGTCTGACAACATACCATCAGCAATATTTAAAATCGATGCCACGACATCACTTTGGCTATGGTCAATGCTACGTTCGGAAATATAATTTTCACAATCTTCCAACACAAGCACCGAATTTTTCTTACCAATCAACAAATTCATAAACATTGGGTCAACCAATAAATGAATCATACTATTTGGCACAAAAATAAAATCTTTTTCAGGGATTTGACTGGTCAGCCATTTAATATAATTGGTTTTTCCAGACCCTGCCACACCATGCAATAACACCACACCTTTATGATTATGGGTTAAATCATGCTTAATTTTTTGATGCACAGGTAAAAAATCTTCATTATACATGGTATTTAAATTAATCGGATACGGATTAATTTTATGATGATTAAAAGAAAACTCATTATCTTTTTTCAATAAAACTGAAATTTTCGCATCTTTTGAAACATATTTTTGTAAATATTGGTCAAAAAATTTCTTTAAATTATCGGGTGCATTAGGATTAGTTGAATCATAATACACACGCATTACACGCATCACACCTGATTCAAGACGGAATTCTTCATAATCATTTGCCAAATCTTCATTGGTCAAAATAAATAATTCATAGGCAGGGTGAAAATAACAGGCTTCACGCACAAAAAACCGATTTTTCTTGGCGTGATAATCAACGGTATGGAAATCAGTACATTGTAAAAAATCCGTTAATTGTTCTTGTTGAATCACCATTTCACTATGCCCAATATAAATACTTGGCATTAACCGATTCAGCAAATGCTCATACGGTTCATCTTTATGTTTCACTTCTTCTAAAAAATCATACACTCCGATTGTATGTGATTCATCCATCAATTCACGAAACACTTGAATTGGTCGATAAAATTTTGATTGTAACAGTTGCATAGTCCTACACTCACTCTAAATCATTTATGCCTACGCATTATAAAGGATAAGCCCTTTGAACACTAGGGGAAAACGGTTTTACTCCTGCTAACCCCTTCACTTTCTTTAAAATAAGCTAAAATTCAGGTACAATAACAGCACGTTAAGTTTAATTTTTAATCTATTATGACACACACACAAACAACCGTTACTGCACAATCACTTTGGACAGCCATTGATGATTATATTGAACAACAGCTAATACCTGCACAACCTGTACTGCAACAAGTCTTGGACAATACCCAACAACAAGGCTTTTCCAACCATTTAGCAGTTGCACCTAATCAAGGAATGTTTTTAAAAATGCTGGTTGAAATGAACCAATGTCGCCGTGTACTGGAACTGGGAACTTTTGCAGGTTATAGCACGGTATGGCTCGCCCAAGGCTTACCTGAAGATGGCTATTTACTCACCATTGAAGGGCGAGAAACCCACGCTCAACTGGCAAAAGAAAATTTACACAATGCCAATTTAGCGATTAACCTAGATTTACGTCATGGACAAGGTACTGCCATTTTACAACAACTGATTGATGAAGGCTGTGAACCTTTTGATTTTATCTTTATTGATGCCGATAAACAAAGCTATCCTGAATATTTTCACCTTAGTTTACAACTCTCTCGTTCAGGCACCGTTATCGTTTTAGATAATGTGATTCGTGCAGGCGATATTTTAGATGAAAATAATCACAAACCTAGCATTGAAGGCATTCGCCAAAGCTACCAAGCCCTACACCAACACCCACAACTTCGCTCTTGCACGGCGTTACAAACGGTTGGGAGCAAAGGACACGATGGCTTTAGCATTGCCATTGTAAAATAATCCAAAATGATGTAAGATACGGCTATTCTCTTTTATCCAAAAGCGAATATGATTAAAAATTAATCATAAAATCATTTTAAATAATTTCAATAACTTAGATTAAAAAAAGCGATTTTTCCACATAGTTATCCACAATTTTTATGGATAACTGTGTGTCTCCTAACATATCAAGATACAGAAAATGCCTATAGATTTACCTTAAATCTTGTATAATCAAACGGTCTTGTTTATCTCATTCTCCCTATGACTGACGAATTACTGATTAATATTACCCCAACCGAAAGCCGTGTTGCTTTAATTGAAAATGGCACGGTCAATGAACTCTTTGTCGAACGCTCAGCCAAACGTGATTTAGTGGGCAACATTTACAAAGGTAAAGTGGTGCGTGTATTACCAGGAATGCAAGCCGCTTTTATTGATATTGGTTTATCTCGTACCGCCTTTTTACATATTAATGATATGGTGTGGAATCGCCAACAACCTGCACCCAATATTTATGATGTACTCAACCCCGGTAAGGTCGTTACTGTCCAAATCATGAAAGATATGTTAGGCAGTAAAGGGGCAAGATTAACCACAGATTTATCCTTTCCATCACGCTATTTAGTGCTGATGCCATTTTCCCAAAGCCTAGGAATTTCCCAAAAAATTGAATCCGAGCGTGAACGTGAACGCTTAAAGGAAGTGATTGAACGTTTACACCAACAGCATAAACTCCCTGGGCATGTGATTGTGCGTACCGCTGCTGAAGGCGTTACCGAACATGAATTAGAACAAGATATGTTGTATTTGGTGAAATTATGGGAACATATTCAACGTAAAAAAGTCAGTTTATTAGCACCAAGTTTAGTGTTTGAAGAATTGCCTTTACCGCAACGAGTCATTCGTGATTATACCAAAGAACATACCAGCCATATTTATGTGGATTCTCGAGAAGTTCATCAACAGCTGACCCAATTTGTAGAAGAATTTATCCCCAATCTCCCTGCAAAATTACTGCATTACCCAGGGGAAAAACCGATTTTTGATTTATATAATATTGAAGAAGATTTACAAAAAGCCTTACAAACCCGTGTTGCCTTAAAATCAGGCGGTTATTTGATGATTGACCAAACCGAAGCCATGACCACGATTGATGTCAATACAGGGTCGTATGTAGGCGGACGGAGTTTGGAAGATACCGTCTTTAAAACCAATATGGAAGCCACGCAAGTGATTGCTCGCCAGTTACGTTTACGCAACTTAGGTGGCATTATCATCATTGATTTTATTGATATGCAAGAATCACATCATCGTGATGAAGTATTAAAACAACTGGAAAAAATGCTGGAACGAGACCACGCCAAAACCAAAATTACCCAAGTTTCGGAATTAGGTTTAGTGGAAATGACCCGTAAACGTACACGAGAATCATTGGCACGCTTACTATGCGAACCGTGTCCAACTTGTGAAGGACGGGGCTATATTAAAACTGCAGAAACCGTTTGTTATGAAATTTTCCGTGAATTAATGCGTTATGCTCGTGCTTATGAATCGCAACACGATTTTACGGTAATTGCCCACCCTGCGATTATTGACCGTTTATTGACCAGCGAAGCCTCTGCGGTTGCGGATTTAGCCCATTTTCTGCAACGTGTCATTAAATTCCAAGTGGAAGATTTATACACACAAGAGCAATATGACATCATTTTAAGCTAAACATACACCCCCCAATCGAACAACATTTTGCTACTGAAAATGTTCACATTTTCTTAAAATAATCGGTATAATAGGGTGTGTTGAATATTTATCACACAAACGCAAAAACAAACAATTTATCCATACACAAGGAGACACAATGACTAAGAGCAACAATCAGTTGATGCCTCTGTCATTATCTGCCCCTGGGATTAACCTTGGTGCATATATCAACAATGTAAACCAAATTCCAATTCTCACTCCAGAACAAGAAAAAGAACTGGCTGAACGCTATTATTATGACCATGATATTGAAGCGGCTAAAATGTTGGTGATGTCGCATTTACGCTTTGTCATTCACATTGCCCGCAGTTATGCAGGATACGGCTTGCCACAAGGGGACTTAATCCAAGAAGGAAATTTAGGTTTAATGAAAGCAGTTAAACGTTTTGACCCGAATATGGGCGTACGTTTAGTTTCATTTGCGGTTCATTGGATTAAAGCCGAAATTCACGAATATGTCATTCGTAACTGGCGTATCGTAAAAATTGCAACAACCAAAGCACAACGCAAACTGTTCTTTAATCTAAGAAGTTTAAAAAAATCCAGTAAAAAACTGACCTTAGAAGAAGCACAAGCGATTGCAGAAGATTTAAATGTAACTGCTGAACAAGTATTGGAAATGGAAGGGCGTTTAACTGCCTATGATGCGGCATTTGAAGCCCAAAACGATGATGACGATGAGCAATCCCATCATGTTGCCCCTGCTCTATACTTGGAAGATAACCGTTATGACCCTGCACGTTTAATTGAAAATGAAGATTGGGAAGAACAAAGCAATTCTGCTCTACATCAAGCGATGGGCGAATTGGACGACCGTTCACGCCACATCTTACAACGCCGTTGGTTAGATGAAGATAAATCTACATTGCACGAATTGGCTGCTGAATACAATGTCTCTGCGGAACGTATTCGCCAACTTGAAAAAAATGCGATGGAAAAAATCAAAACTGCAATGCTTGCAGGTTAAGCAATAAGGTTTAAGCCAATAGCATTTTTTCTTACAATTATGATACACTACCCCTTTATCCTATGATGATAAAGGGGTTTTTTATGTGGTTAGCCATTGCCGCATTCAATTTAGCATTGGCTGTGATGCTTGGTGCTTTTGGTGCTCACGGTCTTAAAAATACTGCAACAGAACAACAACTGGCATGGTGGGCAACTGCAACCGATTATTTTTTCTACCATGCCTTAGGCTTATTGGCACTTGCTATTCTTCATAAAATCAATAGTTTATTTCCTATTCAACGCAGTTTTATTTGCCTACAACTCGGCATTATCCTATTTTGTGGCTCACTGTATTTGATGGGCATTGGGACAACAGGGCTTGGCTTAATTACGCCGATTGGCGGGGGATTCTTTATTTTAGGTTGGTTACTTCTTGCTTTTTCTGCATTAAAATATCGTCATATGCACTAATTTCATCATCATTGGAGCAGGTCATGCAAATTTTTTTAAATGGTGAAGCCATCAATACCTCATGCACCACACTACAGGAACTCATTCAACAGTTGGACTTAGAAGGCAAACGTTTTGCAGTTGAAATGAATGAAATGATTATCAGCAAAAGTAAACTTGCCACAACAGCACTGACCGAATCCGCACGCATTGAGATTATTCATGCGGTGGGGGGCGGTTAATGGTTCATCTTTAACATACACATGATAGGATTTATGCTATGTCAATCATTCAAGATAGCCCTTTGATTATTGGTTCTCGCCAATTTAATTCACGCCTGTTGGTCGGTACAGGAAAATATAAAGATTTAACCGAAACAGACCTTGCTATTCAAGCCAGCGGTGCAGAAATTGTAACAGTTGCCATTCGCCGTGTTAATATTGGACAACACCCTGACCAACCTAACCTACTTTCCGTGATTCCGCCAGAAAAATACACCATTTTACCGAATACAGCAGGCTGTTTTGATGCCAATAGTGCGGTGCGTACTTGTATGCTTGCCCGAGAATTGCTCGATGGACATAATTTGGTCAAACTGGAAGTGTTAGGCGATGAAAAAACGCTTTATCCCAATATTGTTGAAACCTTGAAGGCGGCACGCACATTGATTGATGATGGCTTTGAAATCATGGTCTATACGTCTGATGACCCGATTGTCGCCCAAGAATTAGAAAGCATGGGCTGTGTTGCCATTATGCCATTAGGGAGTTTAATTGGTTCTGGATTAGGCATTTTAAATCCGCATACCATATCCATTATCAAAGAAAATGCCAAAGTGCCTGTATTGGTTGATGCAGGGGTCGGTACAGCAAGCGATGCCAGTATTGCAATGGAGTTAGGCTGTGATGGTGTGTTGATGAATACGGCGATTGCTCAAGCACAACATCCTATTTTAATGGCATCTGCCATGAAAAAAGCTGTCGAAGCAGGACGAGAAGCCTATTTAGCAGGACGTATGCCACGCAAACGTATGGCAAATGCCAGCTCACCTGAAACAGGCTATTTTTTTAAGTAATGTTGATAACAATTGTTCCATTTTAGGGTATCCTGACATTTCATATTTGCCATTAAAAATGAGAAAAATCGCAGATTTTCAAGGAAAATTGTGCAGTTGATATTGAAATATCAACAAGCAATTTGACGATGAAAATCAAGATTTAGCCATTTTTAATGCAAAAACGCTATTTTATTGCTAAATCATGGCTTAATCCTATGTAGTGTGATGAAGTGTCAGGATACCCTAACCCAATCTTATTTATTTGGAGATGATGATGACCTTAGTTTTAGATGGTCGTGCTTTAGCCAATCGTATTGAAGCTGATTTATTACAACGTGTTGAACGTTTAAAAGCAAAATCAGGACGTACCCCTATTTTAGCCACGATTTTAGTAGGTGATGATGGTGCATCTGCGACCTATGTGCGTATGAAAGGCAATGCCTGTCGCCGTGTTGGTATGGATTCACTTAAAATTGAATTACCACAAGAAACCACGACCGAGCAACTGTTAGCTGAAATCGAAAAACTCAATGCCAATCCAGATGTACACGGCATTTTATTACAACACCCAGTCCCTGCTCAAATTGATGAGCGTGCGTGTTTTGATGCGATTGCATTAGAAAAAGATGTTGATGGTGTAACTTGCTTAGGCTTTGGACGTATGGCAATGGGTGAGCCTGCCTATGGTTCAGCAACACCACAAGGTATCATGACCATGTTACAAGAATATGGCGTAGAAATTGCAGGCAAACATGCGGTTGTGGTTGGACGTTCAGCGATTTTAGGGAAACCAATGGCAATGATGTTATTGCAAGCCAATGCAACCGTTACCATTTGCCATTCTCGCACACAAAATCTTGCAGAACATATCAAACAAGCAGATATTATTGTCGGTGCAGTTGGAAAAGCGGAATTAATTCAAAAAGATTGGATTAAACAAGGTGCGGTTGTGGTCGATGCAGGGTTCCATCCGCGTGAAGGCGGGGGCGTTGGCGATATTCAGCTTACAGGTATTGAAGAAATTGCATCAGCCTATACGCCAGTACCGGGGGGTGTAGGGCCTATGACCATTACCACTTTAATCCGTCAAACGGTCGAAGCAGCTGAAAAAGCACTCGGTTAAGAGAAAGCAATACCATGACATCATCAACACCTTCACTTGCACCGCAAGCATTGCTTAATGCACTACAAAACATTATTCCACAATGTGAATTGTGTTGCCAGCAACTGCCTGAAACACCGATTCAGCTATGGTTAATTCCACCTGTATTTCCAAGTGAACGTTTAGATGATGACGTGGTTCGCCGTATTTGGCAAGAAACCCCTTATTGGATTTTTTGCTGGGCATCTGGTTTAGCAATGGCTCAATGGTTACTCGCAGAACCGCATCATGTTCAAGGTAAAACGGTGCTTGACTTTGGTGCAGGTTCAGGGGTTGTTGCCATTGCTGCCAAACTCGCAGGGGCAAAACGGGTAATTTGTTGTGATATTGACCCCATCAGCCTATTGGCTTGCCAAGAAAATGCACGTCTTAACCAAGTAGAATTAGAATATTTAGCGGATTTATACCAAGCAGAAAAAGTAGATGTGTTACTAGCAGGTGATGTGCTCTATGACCAATCAAATCGTTTCTTTTTAGATGATTTTTTAAAATTTGCTGATGAAGTTTGGGTTGCAGATAGCCGTGTTAAAAACTTCTCTCATCCACGTTATATCAAACTTGATGAACGCAGTGCTACAACCTTTCCCGATTTAGATGAAAGTGCTGAATTTAGAAATGTGAATTTTTATCGGAATGTTCGTTAAAAATATCATTAACATAGGGTTATAAATATGAATACACAAAATATTATCAATCATGATACGATTCAATTAACAGTACCACCAAGTAAAACGGCTATTCCTGATGCAATTACAACATTAAATCAAAAAAATGTATCACAATTTAATTCAATTCAAAACAAACTATATTGGGCAGATTCTTTCATTATTGCTATAGCTCTTGCAACTTCATTTAATTTAATTAAACAACTATACTTATTATTTGATAATTACTCATATCTATTTAATGCTTATCGTATCTTATATTTAGCTCTATTTGTTGTGATTTTTTTAGCTTTAATACCATTTTATTTTAAGATAAAACAGAAATATTTAAATGATTTATACTTTAAATATTTTATAGATAATAATATTTATATGAATACAGAATCTCTTTTTTATGCAAATACCAAGCATTTCTTTTTTCATTATAAAACAAGTTCTGGGGAAATTTATCACAAATATGATTGGACGATAATAAAAAATATTATACATACTAATCATCATATTATTTTTGTATTAGACAATAATATTAACTGTTCAGTTCTCCCTAAAGAAGCATTCAAAGACGAAACTCACTCAAAACAAGTTTATCAACAACTTTTAGCATGGTGGAGTGCTAGTTTAGTTATACAACATGAATAAATTGTTTTTCACTTGATTTAAAAAAAACTGATTAATTTAAAATGGTTTTATATTATAATAACGATAGTAAACTCAATATAGCGTAAAATTTTATGTGCCAACTACTCGGCATGAATTGTGCCACACCAACGGATATTACCTTTTCTTTTCGTGGATTTTCTCAACGAGCAGGGATTACTTCTGACCATGCAGATGGGTTTGGTATCGCCTTTTTTGAAGATAAAGCCTGTCGCTTATTTGTAGATAATCAGTCTGCTGTTGCATCACCGATTGCTGAATTAATCCGCAATTATCCGATTAAATCTCGCAATGTCATCGCCCATATTCGTAAAGCAACACAAGGGGTGATTAATTTAGAAAATTCTCATCCTTTTATCCGAGAATTATGGGGACGACATTGGATTTTTGCTCATAATGGCGATTTAAAAGACTTCTACCCTACACTTTCAGGGGCATTTCAACCTGTGGGCAATACCGACAGCGAACGTGCCTTTTGTTATCTCCTAGACCAATTAGTACAACGATTTGGCTATCAAACAGAACCTAGTTTAGATGATATTTTT
The DNA here is from genome assembly GCA_041854545.1 of Acinetobacter sp. GTDB lineage: Bacteria > Pseudomonadota > Gammaproteobacteria > Pseudomonadales > Moraxellaceae > Acinetobacter. The sequence continues at coordinate 16,361 of JBHACK010000052.1, forward strand.
CAACTTTTAATTGAACTTTCGCCACAAATTGCAGAATATGGCACGTTTAATTTTATTTTATCGAATGGACAAGCCTTATTTTCTTATGCAACCACAAAATTACATTGGCTAGTGCGTGAATACCCATTCCAACCTGCACAACTCATTGATTTAGATGTGGAAGTGGATTTTAGCCAAGTTACTACACCTGAAGACCGTGTGGCGGTGATTACAACCGAACCTTTAACGCAAAATGAAGTTTGGACACCGTATCAAGCAGGTGAAATGATTTTATTTCAACACGGCAAAATTATTAAACAAGCTCAAACCCATATTGAACGCTTAGCACGAGAAGCCAAAGACCCTAGCCTAAAACGTGTTACTTTAGCGGATATTTATTGATGTTACAGATTTTATATCAAGATGATGTATGTGTGGCGGTGAATAAACCTGCAGGAATGTTGGTACATCGTTCTTGGTTGGATAAACACGAAACCCAATTTGTTATGCAAACATTGCGAGACCAGCTAGGGCAACACGTTTTTCCTGTACATCGGCTTGACCGTCCAACGTCAGGCGTGTTGTTATTTGCGTTAAATAGCGACATTGCTCGAGCATTATCTTTACAATTTGAATATCATCAAGTAAAAAAGACTTATTGGGCGGTCGTGCGTGGACATTTGCACGGTGCTGGGCGTGTGGATTATCCGCTTAAAGTCCGTTTTGATAAAATTGCAGATGAATTTTCTGATAAAAATAAAGAAGCTGAACCTGCAATAACCGATTATCAATGTTTGGCAACCACAGAACAGCCGTTTATTTCCTGTAAACGCTTTCAAACTTCTCGCTATTCATGGATGGAATTAACCCCGATTACAGGACGAAAACACCAACTTAGACGACATATGACCCATCTTTTTCGTCCTGTAATCGGGGTTAATTCCATCCATGAATAGCGAGAAGTTTGAAAGCGTTTACAGGAAATAAACGGCTGTTCTGTGGTTGCCAAACATTGA
>JBHACK010000053.1:0-20208 GCA_041854545.1 Acinetobacter sp.
CAGCAGGGGCAAATGTCGCAAAACATGGAAATCGTGGAGTATCGAGCAAGTCTGGGGCATCAGATGTGTTAGAAAAAGCGGATATTCGTTTAGATTTATCTTTAGAGCAAACTGAACGTTGTTTGCGTGAAATGGGGATGTGTTTTTTATTTGCACCGAATCATCACCCTGCAATGAAACACGCTATTACGCCACGTCGTGAATTGGGCGTACGTTCTATTTTTAATATTTTAGGGCCTTTAACCAATCCAGCAGGGGTACAACGTGCCGTGATTGGCGTATTTACAAAAGAGTTATGCCGACCATTAGCCGAAGTCTTTAAAAATTTAGGGGCGGAACATATTATGGTCGTACATTCTAATGATGGTTTAGATGAAATTAGTTTAGCGACCAGCACACACGTTGCCGAGTTAAAAGATGGCGTGGTTACAGAATGGACAATTCAACCTGAAGATGTTGGCATTACATCACAAACCTTGCAAGGCTTAAGCGTGGACAGTGCTGATGAAAGCCTAAAATTAATTAAAGATGCTTTATCGAAAAAGAAAAGCCCAATCGGTGAAAAAGCGTCCGATATGATTGCGTTAAATGCAGGGGCGGGCTTGTATGTTTCGGGTTTATGTAAAGATTATGCCCAAGGGGTTGCCCTTGCTCAAGATATTTTATATGGTGGACAAGCGATTGAAAAATTGAGTGTTTTTGGTGAATATGTCAAAACCATCAAACAATATGAAGATACTGCCAAAGCATAAGGATAGAAAAGATGAACATTGAAAATACCATTTTAGGCAAAATTGTTGCACGAAAACAGCAGGAATTAACCGCAAGTTTACAACGTTATAGCCTGTATGAGATGGAACAAATGGCAAAACAGGCTGACCCTGTGCGTGGTTTTGCTCAAGCATTAACGCAAAAAACACCTGCGGTGATTGCAGAGATTAAAAAAGCATCGCCATCAAAAGGGGTGATTCGTGAAAATTTTAATCCTGCGGAAATTGCTCAACAATATCAGCACGCTGGGGCAAGCTGTCTATCGGTTTTAACTGATGTTGATTTTTTCCAAGGGGCAAATGAAAATATCGCCATTGCACGAGCAAATTGTGATTTACCTATTTTACGCAAAGATTTTTTAATTGACCCTTATCAAGTGATTGAGGCTCGAGCATTACAAGCGGATTGTATTTTATTGATTGTAGCGTGTTTATCTGACCAACAATTACAAGAAATGTCGCAAACGGCGTTTGAATATCAGCTTGATGTGTTGGTCGAAGTGCATGACGAACAAGAAATGGAACGAGCATTACAACTTTCTGACCGTTGTTTATTGGGCGTGAATAATCGTAATTTAAAAACCTTTGATGTGGACTTAAACACTACTTTGCGTTTAAAAGCGATGTTAGCTAATGACCGAGCGTTAATTACCGAAAGCGGAATTGCCACACCAGCTGATGTTAAAATGATGTTAGAACATGATATTCAACGCTTTTTAGTCGGTGAAAGTTTTATGAAACAACCACGACCAGATGAGGCATTTACGGCTTTATTTGGTACACCAAAAACACATTAATGGGGGAAACAATGAGCCAAAAAACATCGTGGGAACAAGAAAAAAATGCCGTTTTACAACAGCTTAAACAACAACTTAAACGTGCTGAAGTAGAACAAAAAATAGAGCAACAACAGGCACAAGAACAACAACAAACGAGCGATGAAAACCTATTTGCTCAAGCCATGCAAGGGGTAAAACCATTGCCCAAACTCAATCAAGCGGTGATTGAAAAGCCAAAAAAAGGCAAACTTGACCCACTCATTTTGGCTCGCCGTGCCAATGCAGAAGGCGATATGCAAACCGATGATACATTATTATCGGATACTAAAGCGATGCTTAACCCTGTGAGTACCCATGAACAGCTCAGCTATAAAATTCGCACCCTACAAGATAAAATTTTTGATGATTTAAAGGCAGGGCGTTTACCTTGGTTTGAGGCGGTTGATTTACATGGCTGTACCATTGAACAAGCCCGAACCGCAGTTTTACAAATTATTCAAATGGCAAAAGATGAAAATCAAACCGTTTTAAAAATTGTACATGGCAAAGGGGGAGAAAGTGGCGTTCTGAAAAGCTATGTTAATGGTTGGTTACGTCAGCACCCTGATGTTTTAGCTTTTGTTTCTGCACCTAATAATCAAGGCGGGAGTGGAGCAGTATTAGTATTAATTAAACGTGTCAGCCGAGCAAAAACATCATCATGAACCAATGATAAAGAGATAAGCGAACAAATACATACATTTTCTGGCTAGATAAAGCAAAAAGGCTATGTTATGGTAGGATAATCTACAAACTCTCTTTATCATTTAGGATTATTTCCATGTTAAAACGTTTTTCTCGCCAAGCAATGTTGGCAGTTACAGTTGCTCTTCCGATGGTCTGTTCGCCAATGGCACACGCTCAAGACGAATATCAACCATCAAAAGATGAGACAAAATTAATTTGTACAGGCTTGAGTTATATTGCGTATCAAGCGATGAGTGAACGTCAAGCAGGCTCAAGTGAGAAAAAAGCAACACAAAATTTATATAAAGAATTTGTGGAAACATCAGATAAAGAAAGCAAAGAATTCTTTAAAAATGTCGTTGATATGACAATTAAAGATGCCTATTCATTGCCAATTTTAAAAACGGCTGAAGAAAAAGAAAATGCAAGTATGGAATTATCTGTCGGTGTATTTTCTGGTTGTGTTGAAGAATTTGGCTATTCTTTAAATGATTTTAGAAATAAATGATATAAAGTGTTCTTTCTTGCCTAGTGCAGGAAAGAACAGTCATTTATCTTAAATTAAAAACTGAATTTTGTTCATTTTAACTTGAACATAATGTGCGTTTTATTTTCCCCTGTTTTCTGTTACAATATTGCTTTTCTTTAACTCAATCTCTACGTTATCAATATGTCTATCTCTCACTCTTATGCGGATATTTTAACCGAAATAGGCGAAGATTTAACTCGCCCTGGCTTACAAGACACGCCACAACGTGCAGAAAAAGCGTTTAAATATCTTACATCGGGTTATCAACAAGATTTACTGCACATTACTAATGATGCTGTTTTTCCGTCAGACAATTATGAGATGGTGTTGGTAAAAAATATTGAGTTTTATTCATTATGTGAGCATCATTTATTGCCATTTTATGGTCGAGTGCATATTGCCTATTTGCCTGATGGTCAAGTGTTAGGCTTATCCAAATTTGCACGCATTACCGAAATGTTTGCACGTCGTTTACAAATTCAAGAAAATTTAACCCAACAAATTGCTCAAGCCGTGCAAGAAGTAACCAAAGCTCGTGGTGTAGCGGTGGTGATTGATTCAGCACATATGTGTATGATGATGCGGGGAATTGAAAAACAAAATTCAACTACTCGTACGGTCTCGTTTTTAGGTGAGTTTAAAACAGATAAAGATGCTCGCCGTGAGTTTTTAATGGCAGTTCCTGAACAGGCGAATGGCTAATTCTTATCCATTTAAAAAAGGGGTTGCTGATATTCGACATAAATCGTTGCAAAATCTCGCATTGTTTTTTGTCAATTTAGATTACAATAGTGTGGTAATGTTATATTATCACATCAAAGAAAGATAAAAGAGAATTTTACCATGTTATCTACACGAAAATCTTTATGGGCTGGGTTATGCGGTTTTGCCTTGAGTGTTTTGGTTGGATGTACGCAAGTAAGTTATCCTACCCCGCCAAAACGTATTAATGTAACCCCTTCAAAAACGACAACCGTTCAACCACCACGCACAACGACATCTATTCAAACAGCACCACAAAATATTGTGATTGGTAAAGTTGTGCCGTTACCTGTACCAACAGCACCACAGCAACCTTCTGGATTATCAAAGAAAGTAGTTCCTTATTCTTATGTGCAATGGTTGGCTCAAGGGGAGAATCGACAACGTGTTCAAGCCTATGAGAATTATTTACAGCGTAACCAAGTGGCAAATATTGTGCCAATGCACGAATTATTGCGTACGGCTCGTTCGTGGGAAAAATGTGGTTATGAAGAATATGCGATTCCAACGCAAGAGTTATGGGGCAATTCAATTTCAACGTTAAAAGTATTTAAATATTTAATTTCAATGAATATTTTAACAGATTTTGAAGTAACATCGGTCTATCGTGATTTAACATTAAATGAATGTGCAGGCGGTGCAAAAGCATCAAAACACGTGTTTAATGCGGCGATTGATTTCCGTTTAGGTTCAGAATATCCGCAACCACATGAATTGGTCGAAATTGAACAAAGTAAAAATAAGTTATGTCATTTCTGGATTCAACATGGTGCAGGCTTAGACATGGGCTTAGGGGTGTATCGTTCAGGGCAAATTCATATTGATACCCAAGGATTCCGTACATGGGGGCCTAGCCTAGGTCGAGATAGTTCGCCGTGTTATTATCTGATTCAAAGCCTAGAACAACAAGGTATGTCCATTTAGGTTTTGATTGCTGTGTAAAATAGCTTTTAGCAAATGTTAAAAGCTATTTTTGTTTTAGAACCTGTTCATGATTCATTCTTTTAGACAAAAATGAGATAAATCGCCAGTTTTTCAAGGAAAAAATGCAGGTTGATAGCGATTCTATCAAGCAAGTTTTTGACGCAAAAAAACAAGATTTAGCCATTTTTGACAAAAAAGCAATGATTTTAAATGAAATATTCTACAAAAACATGAAAGCATAATTCATTGTGAACAGGTTCTTATGATTATTGAAAATAAAGTGAGATATGTGATGAAACCCAACCTAATCATTAAAACTTTTGCCAAACCACAAGATTATACAAGCACCTTTGAGACAATGAAAACCTTTACACATCAACGAGATGAATCTAATGATGATGAACTTTGGTTACTGCAACATCACTCCGTTTTAACGCAAGGACAAGCAGGTAAACCTGAACATATTTTACAGTTTACCGATATTCCGATTGTGCAAACTGACCGTGGCGGGCAAGTAACATGGCATGGTGAAGGGCAATTAGTGGCTTATTTTATGTTTGATTTAAATCGTTTAGGTTGGAATGTACGGGGCTTAGTCGATTTTGCGGAACAGATGATGATTTGGCTATTAGCTCAATATGGGATTTCTGCATATAGTAAAAAAGATGCCCCTGGGGTCTATGTCGATGAGCGTAAAATTGGTTCTTTAGGCTTTAAAATTCGTAAAGGGCGTAGTTATCATGGCTTTGCTTTAAATGTGGATTGTGATTTAACAGGCTTTCAAACCATCAATCCATGTGGTTATGCAGGCTTGGAAATGGTACGCATTTGTGATTTGGTGGAACAAACGCCAAGTTTTACCGAATTAATGGATTTGTGTGAGCGTTATTTGGCTGAACAGCAGTTGTATCAAACCATTGCTGTATCACGTTGCTAATACTTTGTTAATTCTTTCTTTAACCTTAACCTGTTCATGATTAATTTTTTTAGGCAAAAATGAGCTAAATGCAAACTTTTTAAGGAAAAAATGCAGGTTGATAGTGATTCTATCAAGCAAGTTTTTGACGCAGAAAAGTAAGATTTAGCCATTTTTGGCAAAAAAGCCATTATTTTGAATGAAATATTCTCCAAAAATATGAATGCGTAATTAATTGTGAACAGATTCTTAACTTTTTAAATGAGTAAAAATGATGTCAGAAATGAAACCTGAAGGTGTTTTATCATTACAAACACTTGCCATGCCAGCCGATACAAATTGGGGTGGTGATATTTTTGGTGGTTGGATTGTATCGCAAATGGACTTGGCAGGTGCAATTCATGCGGAGCGGTTTAGTAAAGGACGGTGTGCAACCATTGCCATTAATCAAATGAGCTTTTTAGTGCCTGTTAAAGTAGGTGATGTGGTGAGTTGCTTTACCAAATTATTAAAAGTTGGTAATACGTCTATGCAAATTCAAATCGAAGTATGGGTTTGTCATGATGAATCTAGACCAGTTAAACGTGTAACAGAAGGTATTTTTACCTTTGTCGCATTAGATAAAGAAGGGAATAAACGTACCATTGCAGAAGATATTAAGCGTACATTTCAAGCTTAAATCACGTTGTTTAAATTTAATGGTTGATGGTCAATCATCAGTTGAGTTTTAGGAGAAAGTGCTTTAGCTTAGGTCAATGACATTTCTCTAGCTCAATGTTACAATGGCTTTGTTTTAAAATTCATAGGGATAAAACGTGATTTTAGAAAAACTTAAACTGCCCTTACAGGCAAAATTACAACGCCAATATGTTGCAACTTTGTTGGACGTTGTTGGACGAAGTTTGGTCATCTCCAGTCAAGTGGATACACAAATTCAGCAAGAAATCGCCCATTTTCCCATTGGCTTTCGCTTTGCGATGAACGTTTTTGCAACCGATTTGGCATTTTATGCTGAAGTTACCGAACGTAAGCAATTATGCTTAATCACAGCGGAACAAGCAAAAGCTCAAGGGCTAGATTTAGAGATTCGCTTTAAACATTTGCAACACGCTTTTTTAGTGCTGTCATTTCAAGAAAGCACGGCAAGAGCATTTGCCAATGACCGTATGGTGGTAAATGGTGATTTATCTCATGCGGTGCGGTTGGTACGTTGTTTAAACCAATTAGAATCGGTGATTCTGCCTAAATTGGTCGCACGTTTAGCGGTGAAACATTATCCTGATGATTTAACCTTGCCCCATAAAGTCAAACTTGCCAGCCAAATTTACGTTAAAGTTGCTCAATCTTATCTGAAAACACTCAAGGATGCTCGCCATGTCTAAAGCCTATTATGAATTTTTTTGCCCTGTAAAATTAATCGCAGGTCATTCTGCATTAGAAAATATTCCGTTTGAATTGCATTTGTTGGGTGCAAAACGTCCGTTAATCATTACTGACCAAGGCGTAAAAAATAATGGTTTATTAACGCCGATTGAACAGGTTTTTTCTGCAACAGATATTCAAATTGCAGGTGTTTTTGACCATGTGCCTGCCGATTCTAGCCTTGATGTGGTGAAAGAAACCGCAAAATATTATAGTCATCAACAATGTGATTCTATATTGGCGATAGGTGGTGGCTCGGTGATTGATACAGCCAAAGCAGTCAATATTTTAGTGTCAGAAGGGGGCGATGATTTATTGCACTATTCAGGGGCTCATAATTTACCAAAACCGTTAAAGCCGTTATTTGTGATTCCAACGACAGCAGGTACAGGCTCGGAAGTTACAATGGTTGCGGTGGTATCCGATGTAAAAAAACAGCAGAAAATGTTATTTGCATCTTACTATTTAATGCCAAATGTTGCGGTACTTGACCCACGTATGACCATTACTTTACCGCCACATATTACAGCAATGACCGCAATCGATGCGTTAACACACGCCATTGAAGCCTTTACAGGTTTGGCTCACAATGCCATGAGTGATAGTTATGCAACTGTGGCGATTGAAAAAATTAGTCAAAATCTGTTTAAGGTTTTAGAGAACCCTGAAGATGTCGATGGGCGTTTAGAATTAGCTCAAGCATCAACCATGGCAGGAATTGCATTTTCCAACTCTATGGTAGCATTAGTTCATTCTCTTGGACACGCTTTGGGGGCGGTGGCACATTTACCGCATGGTTTGTGTATGAATCTGTTTTTGCCGTATGTGTTACAGTTTAATTTACAACAGGATGCGGAACGAATTGGGCGATTATTATTGCCATTAGCAGGGGCGGAAGTGTATGCACAAACGCCTGCCAATCAACGTGCAGAAAAGAGCATTGCTTTTATTTTAAGTCTGCGTGATAAAGTGTATCAACTGACGCAACTGCCACGCACGTTACAGGAAACAGGTAAAGTTCGTAAAGAGCAATTTGCGGAAATTGCGGAAAAAGCGTTAAATGATGGCTCTATTATTTTTAATCATCGAGAAACAACACGAGAAGATTTAATGGCAATTTTAGAGCAAGCATGGGCGTAAATTAAGTCATCTACATTGAGTTTTAGGACGGTGTGTATCAACCGTCCTATTTTTTTGTCATTTAGCATGATTTGCCCCCTAAAATAATGAAATTCAGACATCTAAAAGGATTGGTTTAAAAAAAAATTTCTGTTATATTGCAAGGGTTAGTTTCACTTTTGTTAAGATTTTTAAATTCAAGAAACATATGATGGTCATCATAAATAATTGATAGTAGATTGAATTTAGAAAAATTAGCTGAAAATGTGTTTAATTGGTTGAATGTGTTTTTCACCTATAAGGTTAGCTTGGTATGAATAAAAATACAACAAATTCAGCATTTATTGCTACAGGATTAATGTTGTTTGCCTTGTTTTTTGGGGCAGGAAACTTAATCTTCCCCGCAGGTATGGGGCAACAAGCAGGGGAACAAATTTTCTCTGCAATGACAGGGTTCTTGATGACAGGTGTAGGCTTACCATTATTGGGTGTCATTGCCATTGCCTATTCAGGTTCACATGATATTCAACAACTCGCATCTCGTGTTACGCCGTGGTACGGTATTTGGTTTGCGGTGATGTTGTATTTGGCGATTGGGCCTTTCTTTGCAACACCACGAACTGCAACGGTGTCGTTTGAAATTGGCGTACTGCCATTTTTAGGTGAAATTGATGACTCAACTAAAAAAATGGCATTATTTGGATTTTGTGTATTTTTCTTTGGCTTATCATATTGGTTGTCAATTTCACCGGGGAAATTGGTTGACCGTATTGGTAAAATTTTGACACCTACATTATTGTTGGTGATTATTATTTTAACAGGTTATGCTGCCATTTCGCCAATGGGTGAGTTACAAGCTCCTACGGAAGCCTATGTCAATGGTGGTTTAACCAAAGGTTTAATTGAAGGTTACGGCACAATGGACGCATTGGCATCGCTGGTGTTTGTGATTATCGTGATTGAAGCGATTCGTGCCATGGGCGTAACAGAGAAAAAAGAAATCTTAAGTTTAACCACACGAGCAGGTCTTGTAGCTGCGGGCTGTTTAGCCGTTGTTTATGTTTTAATCGGCTATATGGGTGCAACAAGTGTTGCAGGCATTGGTATGCAAGAAAGCGGAGCAGCGGTTTTATCAAAAAGTGCAGACGTTTATTTTGGTGCATTTGGTAAAAGCTTGTTGGCGGTGATTGTATTCTTAGCGTGTTTATCGACTGCAGTTGGCTTAATTACAGCGTGTGGTGAGTATTTTAACCGTTTAGTGCCAACCTTGTCTTATCATAAATGGGTCATTGTTTTTACTTTAGTGTCATTTGGTTTTGCAAACTTTGGTTTAAGTAATATCATCAAATTGTCTGTTCCTGCGTTGATGTTATTGTATCCATTAACCGTTGCGATTATTGCCTTGGCATTTTTAAATAATGTGTTTAATGGTAAACGTATTGTTTATGTATTAACCATTTTAGCGACATCATTCTTTGCCATTATTGATGGTTGGAAAACTGCTCATAGTATGATGGAAGGGGATAAATCAGCGTTTATTATGCAGTTAGATGCTAAATTATCCGCTATTTTACCGTTGTATAGTGCAGGTTTAGGCTGGGTATTGCCTGCGGTGGTTGCTTTAGTGATTGGCATTATCATCAGCAAAATGCAAAAATCTTAAGCGATTAAATGCTAAAGAGCGAAAGAATTGCCTAATCCGTCAAGATTAGGCAATTTTTTTATTAGCGGAACAGGTGTACACCACATAAAATTGCAATGACTTGCTGGCATAAATGAATCGGATTTTCCGAGTTTAAGCCTTTAATTGCTTGGTCAATGCGTAATAAATACTGTGGTAAATGTAAAAAAATCTGTGGGTTTAAGCGTTGGACAGCAGATTGATAAAGTGCAATTTTATTTTTCCAAATACCAAGTTGCATGGCATTGTGCGGTTGTTCATACAGTTGCATGAGTAAGCGTACTTCTCGAGCAATACACCATAACACTAAGGACATTGGCTCATCAGTTTCGACTAAATAATGTAAGATTTTAATCGATAAAGCTAAATCGCCTTTTAATAGGCTATCACTTAAATCATAAATGCCATAGCGAGATTGGTCTTGTAAACAGGTTAATAATTCTGCAGTACAAAAATATTGCTGTTCAGGAAACGTATCACTTAAACGGATTAAACTATTTCGCCCTGCTAATAAATTATGCTCATGATGTTGTAAGAGCCATTGCCACGCATCATCATCAAGGTGAATGCCTAATTTGCTGGCTTCGGCTTGTAAAATGGTTTGTTGCTCTTTGACTGTTTGAGCGACTAACGGTACAGCTACACCATGGGCATCAATCAGTTGAAAAAAGGCAGATTTTAAACTGCTACTGTCCTGTTTGGGTAAAATGATGAGTAGCAAATTATCGCTTTTTTGCTCTAAAAATTGCTTGAGTTGTTTAAGTGCATTAGCATCGGGTTTGAGATTGCCATGCACTTCAACCGCTAAACGTTGAGCAAATAAGGATAAACTATCTAAAGCATTAAACACCAGTTTCCAATCATGAATACTGGTTAAATCAAAGCGTTGCCGTTCAATCTCATGTTGTTGCCATGATTGACGGAATTGGTCGAGTAGGTTTTGTTGCAAAAGTGGTTCATCACCATGTAACACCCACACCCCTGTTGCAGATTCAACGTGTTTTAAGGCTTGGAAATAGTTCATGGTAAAGCAGGTAAACGATTATTTATCACTTGTGTGCTGATTTGTTGAGCAATATCTTCAACCATAATATTTTTTAAATATTGCTCTTGCTGATTTTCTGTATTGACTGTTTCAATATTATATTGATAGTTACGATAACTTCGCACCGTACGTTCTTGAGTTAAGGCTTTGCCATTTTGGTCTTCCATACGGAATGTTACATTTAAATGTAATAATACTTCTGTCAATTTACCATTGAGTTGCTGACGGCGAAATTGATACTCTAAGACCCGTAAAACGACTGCATTTTCACCATTGAGTTTCACCCCAGAACCTTCTAATTGTGTACTTAAATGGGTATTTAAAGCAGAATATTGGCTTGGAATATCTAATTTAATCACAGGGTAATGTAAGTTTTGTACAACGCTGGTATTTCCTGTTGGCATTCCTTTTAGGTGAAAGCCACACGCCGTGGTCGTTAAAGCAATTATTAAGCTTATACAGAGTGGTTTATACATAGTCAGGCTCGAAGAGTATTAAAATAGTATGAGTTTACCTGTTTTTCATCGATATGAAAAGTAAACCGCCTTATCAGGTTGATAAAGCGGTTATGTTGAGTGTAGTCGTAGAAAATTAAACCACAAAACTCACCAATTTATTTGGCACAACGATTTCTTTTTTAATGCCATTGGCTAAGTAAGATTGTACTTCAGGTAAAGCTTTGGCTTGAGCTAAAATATCATCTTTACTTGCATCGATTGCTACTTCAAGTTTACCACGCAATTTACCATTGACTTGGACGACAATAGTTTGTGTTTGACGTGTTAAAGCCGATTCATCAACCGTTGGGAAGGTGCAATGTACAGCATCAATACCAAATTCAGTTAATAATGATTGGCTTAAATGTGGTGCAAATGGTGAAAGCATAATCAATAATGCGATAATTGATTCACCTTCGACCGCTACATCATCTGCTGATTGGCTTTCAAATTTAGAAATCGCATTGAGCAATTCCATCAAACTTGCCACAGCGGTGTTAAAGGATTGACGGCGTTCAATATCATCACCCACTTTGGCAATGGTTTCATGCGTTTTACGACGTAAATCTTGAGCGTCTTTGGTTAAGTTTGCGGTATTGATGGCAGTTTCTTTAAAGTTTGGATTTTTCTCTAAGAAATTCGCCACTAAACGCCATACACGGTGTAAGAAACGGTTTGAACCTTTAATCCCTTCATCAGACCATTCTAAAGATTGGTCAGCAGGTGCTGCAAACATCATAAAGACACGAGCCGTATCCGCACCAAAGGTATCGATAATTTCTTGTGGATCAACACCATTATTTTTCGATTTAGACATTTTTTCTAAACCGCCCAATAATACAGGCGAACCATCAGTTTTTAAGGTTGCCCCTGAAATACGTCCTTTTTCATCTTTTTGTAAATTCAGTTCGCTTGGGTTAAACCAAATTTTCTTGTCGCCATCTTCTTGATAATACGCATCGGCTAACACCATGCCTTGTGTTAATAAACGAGTAAATGGCTCATCGCTTTGAACGATACCTTCATCACGCATTAATTTGTGGAAGAAACGTGCGTATAATAAATGTAGAATTGCGTGTTCAATACCGCCAATATATTGGTCAACAGGCAACCAAGTTTTACTTGCATTTGGCTCAACCATACCTTGTTCAAAATTTGGCGATGCGTAACGTGCATAATACCATGATGATTCGACAAAGGTATCTAAAGTGTCTGTTTCACGACGTGCAGGCTGACCACAACAAGGGCAAGTGGTTTGATAAAATTCAGGCATTTTGTTTAATGGATTGCCTGTGCCATCTGGTACAACATCTGTTGGTAACACCACAGGTAATTGCTCTTCAGGGACAGGAACCGTACCGCATTTTTCACAGTTAATCATCGGAATTGGACAGCCCCAATAACGTTGACGTGATACGCCCCAATCACGCAAACGGAATTGGATTTTTTTATTTGCCAATCCTTGTGGTTCTAATTTTGCTAAAATCGCATCAAAGGCTTGCTCAATGCTTAAGTTATGTAATTCTTTGTAATTAGGCGTATAGAGTTTAAATAATTTACCTTTTTCTCCAAAAATAGGATTCCATGTGGAAAAATTTAATTCTCTTGTTGTTTCATGTTTAAGATATACATCGTGTATTTCTTCTGGGTGCTGAACAGATAAAGCATCATTTATATAGTCATTTATATTCGGATGTTCCACATCATCTAAACGAAGTAATAGTGGATATGTATCGTCATTGACATAAAATTCTGAGTTTTCAATATTATGCCAATCTTTAGGTACAATAACAGGAATAATATTTAACTTGTATTTCTTAGCAAACTCATAATCACGTTCATCATGTGCAGGTACACCCATCACCGCACCTGAACCATAAGTCATTAATACATAGTTTGCAACCCAAACTGGTACATCTTCACCAGAAATCGGATGTTTAACATACAATCCTGTTGGCATACCTTTTTTTTCGGCAGTCGCTAAGTCTGCTTCGGCAACTGAACCTTGACGGCATTCTTGAATAAAGGCTTGTAAGTCTGGATTATTTTCGCTGGCTTTAGTTGCAAGTGGATGTTCCGCTGCCACAGCCAAGTAACTTACACCCATTAATGTGTCAGGACGAGTGGTAAAGACCGTTACACTCTCTTGATATGGGCTATCGCTTGGTGCTTGGAAGGTAATTTCCATACCTTGCGAACGTCCAATCCAGTTACGTTGCATGGTTAATACTTGTTGAGGCCAGTCGTACTCCTGATTCTTATCTTTATTATTCTCATCCTTATTATCCTTCTCCTGCTTCTTAGTTTTATCTAAGAGGTCTAAATCTTTTAATAATTCTTCAGCATATTTAGTAATGCGGAAGTAGTACATTGGAATATCACGTTTTTCAACCAATGCACCTGAACGCCAACCCCGTCCATTTTCTACTTGTTCATTCGCAAGAACCGTTTGGTCAACAGGGTCCCAGTTTACGGTCGCTAATTTACGATAAATGTCACCTTTGTCGAAAAGTTTAATAAATAACCATTGTTCCCAACGGTAATATTCAGGCGTACAAGTCGCAATTTCACGAGACCAATCAACCGCTAAACCTAAACTTTTTAATTGCTTACGCATATAGTCGATATTTTCAAATGTCCATTTTGCAGGAGCGACTTTATGAGCAATCGCAGCATTTTCCGCAGGTAAACCAAATGCGTCCCAGCCCATAGGTTGTAATACCGTTTCACCTTTTAAACGATAAAAACGGCTTAATACATCACCAATCGTATAATTGCGGACGTGTCCCATATGCAATTTACCGCTTGGATAAGGGAACATGGATAAAATATAACGGTGTTTACCTTCAACTTGATTTTCGACTTTAAAGGCTTGGCGTTGTTCCCAATCCTGTTGGATTTGGGGTTCAATGACATTAGCTTGATATTCAGGGGAAATTTTTGTACTCATCACAATAACTTTAAAAAATAAAAAATGATTGCTAGTGTAGCATAGTTTAGAGATAGGCTAAAGAGTAGGGCGTATTGACATTTTACACGCTACCCCATTACGAACAGGAAAAATATGATGTAGGCTATCTCCCATACAGACAATATTTTTGCTTGGGGATTGGAAATTTTTAGCATAATAATCATCAGTATAGCCATTGGCATAAGCGATAGATGTCATCAAAAAAGCGAAGAGTAGAAAGATGGATTTTTTCATTATGAAATGTTAATCTAAAGTGAAGATGAGATGAAGATTAACATGAAGTTATCTCAAATTAATGTTAAAGTGAGTGATTATGAGTGAGTCAAATGTCCCTTTAAGTCCTATATTGGAAGAACCTACACCACCAGAAGAGTGGGAATGTTGTGGTAGTGAATGTGGCGATTATTGCGTATATGAAATCTATCAACGTGAAAAACAAGCCTATGATGCCCAACAGCGTACATTAAAACAGCAAGAAGGAAATCCATCATGAAAAAAATCTTATTGGCAACACTTTTGTTTTGTGCAAGTGTATTGGCGGTTGCTAAACCACAAATTACCGCTGAAACCAATTTCCGTGAGTCTGCAGAAAAAGCCTATTTAGCTCATCAATATGAATCAGCATTTAAACAATATCAACGCTTTGCAAAACTGGGCGATGGTCAATCGATGTATAATCTTGCCTTTATGACACGACATGGTCAAGGCACCAAACAGAGCAATAGCAAAGCATTAGAATATTATAAAAAAGCATCAAAATTAAACTTTCCCTTAGCCAATATGGCATTGGCAGATATTTACGCTTTAGGGGAATTGGGTGTAACCGCTGATATGACTCAAGCAAAATATTATTTAGAACAAGCATCTAAACAAGGGGTGATAAATGCTCAATTAGAGCTTGCCAATCTTGCATTTTCAGAAGGACAAGACCAACAAGCATTGGCGATTTTAAAGCCTTTATTAGATATACAACATTTTGATGCCTTATATCTTAAAGCAATTTATGATTTAGGGTATGGTTTACAACAGCAACATTATGCGAGTGTTACACAAAGCGTCAAAACTTTAGAACATTTGGCAAAACAAGGACATACTCAATCGATGATGGCAGTTGCAAATATGTTGGTCAATGGTGATGTGCTTCCACAAGATTTAAAAATGGCACGTCAGCTGTATCAAATTTTAGCACAACATCAAGTGCCAACAGCTCAAGAACGTTTAAATGCGATTGATGCAATCCTAACCAATCCACAACCATAACTTGTGAGAAAATCATGCCTGAACTTCCAGAAGTAGAGACCACAAAAACCAGTTTAGAGCCGTTATTACAACAAACGGTTCGCAAAGTTACGGTTCGTCAAGCTAAATTACGTTGGCAAATTCCTGATGATATTCAACAGTTAAAGGGTTATCAATTAATTGGTTTAACACGTCGTTCAAAATATATCTTGGCGGAATTTAGCAAAGCTCACTCAACAAATAAAACCTTGCTGTGCCACTTGGGAATGTCAGGCAGTTTCCGTATTGCACAGACAAACGAACCTTTACGCAAACATGACCATTTTATCTTGACCTTTCAACAGCAAAATGGCGAAGAATGCGAATTACGTTATCATGACCCAAGACGTTTTGGCTGTATTTTATGGCTTAATGCAGAAACACAAGCCAAATTATTGGACAGCTTAGGCGTAGAACCCTTAGATGATGAGTTTACAGCAGAATATTTACAACAAAAACTGGCGAAAAAATCCATTGCGATAAAACAAGCGATTATGGATTCGCATATTGTAGTTGGTGTGGGGAATATTTATGCAACAGAAAGCCTATTTAATTTAGGTATTCACCCATTACAACCTGCCAATAGTTTAAATCAAACACAAATTCAACAGTTAGTATTTGAAATTAAACGCATTCTTAGCCAAGCAATTCAATTAGGCGGTTCAACCCTAAAAGATTTTAGTAATGCGATGGGGGAAAATGGCTATTTTCAGCAAACGCTACTGGCGTATGGACGAGCAGGGGAAATGTGCGTAAATTGTGAAACAACCTTAGAAAATATCAAAATTGCTCAACGTGCTAGCGTATTTTGTCCAGAATGTCAGCCTTTGAAATAGGTGAAGTGGTGAAAGAAACATCTCTTCATTATCACCACTTCCGTTCTTTACCCTGGTCATCAGGAGGTAAAATTGAATAAAACTATATTCATTAATTCTTATACTAGTTTGTATGAAGAATATTGTGAGCAACAAAGAACAATTATAAATATTAGTTCAGGGGTTAAAAAATTATTTTATTTAGAAAAGATAAATTTTGATTATTATGAGAGCGTTAATATTCTTCGGTTACAAATAGATGATAGCATTTTAATTGAAATGCTAGAGGATGCCGATTTAATTAATAGAATTATGGTATTGAATTATATAAAAGATAGTTTTTTATTACTTAAAGCTAACACTTCAAATCAGTCGCTTCTAAAAAAGATAGTTTATTTGTATATAGATGGAACAGAAGAAGAGATTGTTATTACTAGCAGAATCATTTCACCTTCATTTATTTCTATGCATAATGTTTTTCTAAAAGAATTATGTAGTAAATATATTTCAGGAGATATTGATTTCGAACTAAACTATTATACCTATTACCAATTATATTACCTAGTTCAAAAGATTGGTTGTAAAAATCTAGAACAATACTTAATAGAATTAGGTAAAAACAGTATCAATAATTCAGTTAAAGAGGCTTCTGAAGAACTGTTTATTACATAAAAAACTGTATTTTTAAACTATCATCTTTACCAGCCTAAAAAACTAGCAAAAGTTTTTTATTGTAAGATGATGAGAACTTTGTCCATGTGGCAAGAGTTATATAAAGCAAACAATCACTAATGAACAAGGCGAAATGGTTTAACTTAACCATAGTCAAAAAATATAAGTGTTACAGGAAACAGTCTATCTTTTGACAAATATCAACCGAAAAATAAGATAAATGTCTGACCTTGTACAATTTAGAAAAATGTAGTGAATCTTCAACACACCCTAGATTCTTTACCTTAAATTAGGTAAGATAGCACATCTTTTTTGAATTAGAGTTATACTCATGTACTCGCCAGTAGAGCCAGAACAAGCCTTCCAATTTAAACCAGAATTACCAACAAGCTCAACCTATTACCGCTTACTTAAAAAACTTCGCCGTCAAGTGGGACACGCCATTCGAGATTTTAAAATGATTGAAGATGGCGACAAAGTCATGGTTTGCATTTCAGGCGGAAAAGACAGCTACACCTTATTAGACATCTTACTACAATTTAAACGCATTGCCCCAATCAATTTTGATGTTGTTGCGGTGAATTTAGACCAAAAACAACCGGGCTTTCCAGAAGATGTATTGCCTAAATATTTAGAAGAAAATAATATTCCGTACTACATTTTAGAAAAAGACACCTACAGCATTACCAAACGCCTAACTCCTGAAGGCAAAACCTATTGTGCAGTATGTTCACGTTTACGCCGTGGCTCATTATACGGCTTTGCTCAAGAAATAGGTGCAACCAAAGTTGCGTTAGGACATCACCGAGATGATATTTTAGCGACATTCTTCTTAAACTTATTTCATGGCGGAAGTTTAAAGGCAATGCCCCCAAAACTTTTATCATCAGATAAGAAAAATATCCTAATTCGTCCACTTGCCTATGTGGAAGAAAAAGACATTATTAAATATGCAGAATTACGCAAATTTCCAATTATTCCATGTAATTTGTGCGGTTCACAAGAAAATTTACAACGTGCGATTATTAATGATATGTTGCGTGAATGGGATAAACAACATCCAAAACGCTTACATAGCATTTTTGGAGCATTACAAAATGTTTCACCATCACAACTGGCAGACCGAGAATTATTTGACTTTGAAGCACTCGACAGCCAACGTGAATTTGATTTAAAAGACCCAGAAGAGCAGAAAAAACGTTTAGATGTGGTCAATTTAGGCTACTTAGCGGAATAAAAGATGGGGAGCATTCCCCATTTTTATATTGAAAGATGGATAAAACACATGGCAAAATTTTTAACTGATGAATGGTTTGCACAAGTTGCAAATTTAACTGAACAAGCAGGCGAATTAAATTTACCTGCATCTTTTGCAAATTTAACAGTCAATCTCTTAGTCAAACAAAATCAACAGATTAAAGAACTAAATCTACAAGGGGCGACCTTAAGCCAAGGTTTAGCAGAACACGCCAAAACCACATTAAGCCTTGATGAAGAATTGTTACGTAAATTGATTTTAGAATTTGATACAAAAACGGCAATGACCGCTGTCATGTTTGGCAAAATCAAAATTCAAGGCGATATGATGCAATTAATGGCATTACAAAGTGCTAAACCAAGTGCTGAACATAAAGCCTTATATCGTCAAATTTTAGCAATGACTGAATAATTTACAATATTTTTGTAGAATATTTCAGCGATTACGGTTAAATGTTACAAAAAACGAAAAAGTCGTCTAAATACGGACGACTTTTTGCATTTTACTCTAAATGAAAAATATTTTGTTACATTCTCTCCCTATTTTAACGATAATATTTTCCTATACTGTGTTCAACGAAGAGAGAACTACTGAACAATGTAGTTCACATTGAAACAAATCGAGGTATGTAACCATGAAAAAATTAGCCGTATTAGCATTAGCACTTGCAACAGTAACTTCAGCATTCGCAAGCAGCTTTACTGGTTTAGGTCTAGGTCTTGAAGCAGATATTAATAAACATGATGTAAATGTCGGTAGTGTAACTTATTCAGGCGATAACAAAACAGGCGTAAACTTAGTCGGTTCTTATGGTATTGCTCACCCAAATAAATTAGTGAGTACTGTTGATGTTAAAGCAGGTTTAGGCGGTGTTGATTTAGTCGATGTAAATGGCGACAAAATCGAACAAAAACAATCTTATAGCGTAGGTTATAGCTTAGGTTATACAGGTTTAAATGACAACTTTATGCCTTATGCAAAAGTAAACTACAATACTGCAAAACTTGAAGGTACAGGCTCATTATATGGTGAAGAAACTGTACAAGGCTTTGGTTGGGGTGTAGGTGCAAAATACAAATTTACACCAAATATTGAGGCAGGTGTTGAGTATATGACTAGCAAGTTAGATAAATCAGATGTTGAACGTGATGGTTCTAACGTAAATGTTGGTTTAACTTACCGTTTCTAATCTAAACCCAGATTAAAACTTAACCTATCAAGAAACAAATAAACCACTTCAATGAAGTGGTTTATTTTTTTATCTTTTTAAGACTTAGCTTAACATAGGTTCGGTATTTATTTTAATTGCAGTAGGTTGGTGTTGAGCGATAGCGAAACCCAACAGATTTAAAACAATATTTTTAAAGTGTTGGGTTTTGTGTTTAAACCTAGCTTAGATTAGTTTAATGTCTTTGCAGAACCAACCGTTTCTCGCAGATGTTTACGAATCGTATCAAATGAGAATTGTTGGCTATCCATACGTTTTGGCAAAATATATGCCCCTTGTTGTCCTTTGATGGTAAAACTCATTAAGATAAAATCAGCGGTATCGTACCATTCATGCACATCAGACCAACCAATCGTTGCCAAACCTTCTTGCATTCCCATACGCTGACGCATTGTAATTCCTGTAGGCTGTACACCTAAGCGAATCTGATTTTCTTTTGTAATTGCTGGAACAGGAATCTCATTCATTTGGCGTTTAGCATACCATTCTAAGCCGTATTTTTTGGCTAAAAAGAACAGAATGGTTAAAACAATCGCAACCCAACAAAAGACCGTGGAATAATTTCTCAGTAAGATAATCCCTAAAATGGATAAGGCAATAATACTGCCCATAATCACCCATGCTTTGGTACTAAATTTATTACTGGCACGCCAAATCATCATTTGAGCATCACGTTGTTCTTGTTCTGACACTTCATAAAGGACAGGCGATAAGGTATAGGCATAAACATTTTTAGATTTAGACATGGCGAATCAATTAGTCAATCAGAAAGCCAGTATTTTAACATTAATTCACGAAAGCGGAGAGGAAAAGATA
>JBHACK010000054.1:0-9059 GCA_041854545.1 Acinetobacter sp.
AGATGACTTGCAGAAATTGACGATGCCAGCGGTATTTCCTTATCCTGCATCTCCACATTTGGCGAGTCGTTTGGTGAATCGTGAAATTAATCTTGCCTATTTAACACAATGTACTCAACAATTAACTCAACGTTATGATGTGGTTTTAGTGGAAGGTGCAGGTGGATTATATGTGCCAATCATTGCAAATAATGAGCAAAATGTTTTTATATTGGATTATATTCAACAGCAACAGTATCCTGTGATTTTAGTTACATCAGGGCGATTAGGTAGTATTAATCATACAATTTTAAGTTTAAATGCGTTAAAACAAGCCAATATTTCTGTTTTTGCAGTAGTTTATAATCAGATTGATGACCATCAAGATAATATAATTTGTCAAGATACTCAGCAGTTTTTACAAAAATATTTAAATGAGTATTTTCCATATTGTTTATGGTGGTGTATGCCTGTTCAAAAATAGAGAGTAAAACGTTTTTAACGATAATATTAATAGATTAAATATCGGTTTAATTATCAAGATAAAACTATGTATTTTATACAATCATTTAGCAAAAAATAACATTTTTTCAGCAACAAAGTGCTATAGTATGTACGCTAAAATTTGGGGAGCGTACTGAATGACGAGTCAGGATAATTCAGCTCTTGATGTATTGATTGAAGTTAAAAATTTAAGTTTTAAACGTGGTCAGCGTGTAATTTATGATGGTGTTAATTTGGCGATTCGTCGTGGACAAATTACCGCAATTATGGGGCCTTCGGGTACTGGTAAAACCACGTTATTGCGTTTGATTGGCGGGCAATTAAAACCTGATGCAGGGGAAATTTTGCTCGATGGGCAAGATATTGCGTTAATGTCTCGTAAAGAGTTATTTTCTGCACGAGCCAAAATGGGAATGTTGTTCCAAAGTGGAGCATTGTTTACCGATATGTCGGTATATGAAAATGTTGCTTTTCCGTTGCGAGCTCATACTAAACTGTCAGAAACCGCCATTGCTCAAATCGTGGCAAAAAAATTAGAGTCGGTTGGGTTGCGTGGTGCAGAAAAATTAATGCCTGCGGAATTGTCTGGGGGAATGAATCGCCGTGTTGCTTTGGCTCGTGCAATTGCCCTTGACCCTGAATTAATCATGTATGATGAACCCTTTGCAGGGCAAGACCCGATTGTGATGGGGGTATTAATTCGTTTGATTCGTTCTTTGCGTGAAGCATTGGATTTGACCACAATTATTGTATCGCATGATGTGGCTGAAACCTTGTCGATTGCCGACTATATTTATGTGATTGCAGAAGGTAAGGTGCAAGGGGAAGGTACGGCAGAACAATTACGCCAACATCCATCTGCCTTTGTTCAGCAATTTTTAACAGGTTCTGCAGAAGGGCCTGTTG
Organism: Acinetobacter sp.; assembly: GCA_041854545.1. GTDB lineage: Bacteria > Pseudomonadota > Gammaproteobacteria > Pseudomonadales > Moraxellaceae > Acinetobacter. Next base: position 1,390 of record JBHACK010000054.1, read on the forward strand.
ATTATCAATTTAGCCGAGCTGTTGGAGTGTCATCATGAATGCCATCGCCAATTTAGGTCGCCAAGTGATTGATTGTGTGCGTGGCATTGGTGTCGCAACGGTGATGTTGTTGCAAATCTTGTTCTCGTTTCCAACATGGCTTGGCGTAAAACTCTTTATTTATCAAATGTATCGAGTTGGGGTGTTATCATTATTGATTATCACCGTATCAGGTTTATTTATTGGTTTGGTTTTAGGTTTACAAGGCTATTCCATTTTAGTTAATGTGGGCAGTGAAGCCATGCTTGGCACAATGGTTTCTTTAACTTTACTGCGTGAACTTGCTCCTGTCGTGGCTGCATTATTATTTGCAGGGCGTGCAGGCTCAGCCTTAACTGCTGAAATCGGCTTAATGAAAGCCACTGAACAACTTTCCAGTATGGAAATGATTGGGGTAGACCCATTAAAACGCATTGTTTCACCACGTTTATGGGCGGGTATCGTCAGTTTACCCATGCTAACCGCAATTTTTGCAGCGATTGGCATTTTAGGTGGAAAATGGGTTGGCGTTGATTTCCTTGGCGTTGATGAAGGTGCATTTTGGAGTGGTATGCAAAATACCGTTCAATTTGGACATGATGTCATCAACGGCTTAATTAAAGGCGTGGTGTTTGCCATCTTGTGTACATGGATTGCCGTGTACCAAGGCTATGCGTGCGAACCAACATCTGAAGGAATTGCCACAGCAACAACCCGTACCGTGGTGTATTCGTCCTTAAGTGTTTTAGGGTTTGATTTTGTTTTAACAGCTGTCATGTTTGGGGGTGTAGCGTGAATTCTCGTGGTAGTGAGTTAGCCGTTGGCTTATTTGTGATTCTCTTTGCTGGGGCATTATTTTTCCTAGCGATGAAAGTCAGTGGTTTAGTCGGTACAAATTTTAATGATGGCTATACCATGAAAGCTCAATTTAACAATGTAAATGGCTTAAAAGAACGTGCCAAAGTAACCATGAGCGGTGTAACGATTGGACGTGTAACAGAGATTAGTTTAGACCCAGTAAGCCGTCTAGCAACTGTAGAAATGGTACTTGATGGTAAATTAACCTCTTTTAATGCAGAACAGCTTGAAACGGTTAAAAAATATGCGTTAGAAGAACTACGCTACAGCTCAGAATATCAACAAGCAACACCTGAGCAACAAAAAGAGATGGAAATGTTACTGATTAATAACATGACCTCCATCACAAACATCGATGAAGACGCGTATATTATGGTGGCAACAAACGGTCTCTTGGGTGAGAAATATTTAAAAGTCATTCCAGGTGGTGGATTAAACTATCTAAAACGTGAAAGTACCATTGGTAATACACAAGGTACTATGGATTTAGAAGATTTAATCAGTAAATTTATTACAGGTGGTGCAACAAAATCAACAGGGGGCGATTCTGCTCAACCACAAAAAACAGAATCAACCACAACACAACCTGCTGACAACAATGCTCAACCAAGTTTTATTGAATAAAGGTAAATGAAGATGAAAACCATTGCAAAATTAACAACCCTAAGTGCAGGCGTAATTGCAAGTTTTATGATGACAACAACAGCATTTGCAGCACCTGCTGAAGCACCAAATGCGTTTGTACAACGTGTTGCAGATCAATTAATTACACGTTTAAAAGCGGACGCACCAAAAATCAAAAGCAATCCAGCTGTTGCACGTCAAATCGTACAACAAAACATTGAGCCACACATTGACTCACAAGGATTTGCACGTTTAGTGATGGGTACATACGCAGGCAATAACTACAGCACTGCGGCACAACGTGCATTATTTGAAAAGAACTTCAAAAACACCTTAATTGCGAATTATGGCGGTGAGTTAGCAAAATATGCGAACAACACTTATACGATGCGTCCATACAAAGCAACGAATGCACAATATCCAGTAGTAACCGTTGATTTTAACCATCAAGGACAAAAAATTCCTGTTTCTTTCCAATTAATTGACAAAAACAATCAATGGAAAATCCGTAATATCAACGTATCAGGTATTGATATTGGCTTACAATTCCGTAACCAATTTGCGGATACGGTAAAACGTAATAGCAATAGCGTAGAAAAAGCGATTGCCAACTTTAAACCAGAAATTGACGATTCAATCAAAAAATAAGCATTGATTTATCAAAAAATAATGCCATCATCTGATGGCATTATTTTTATTTTAAAGATGCACAATTAATCTTTAAAATTGTTAAATTGCAATGGCAAACCAAATTGCTGTTCACGCAAAAACGCCATGACTTGTTGTAAAGTATCACGTTTTTTATCTGTTACACGGATTTTATCACCTTGAATTGAAGATTGCACTTTAATTCCGCTGTCTTTAATTGCCTTATTAATTTTTTTCGCCGTGTCAGAATCCAAACCATCTTTTAACTTAATGACTTGAATCACATGTTTGCCCGATGCCGTTGCTTTTTGTGGGTCTAGGGCTTGCGTATCCACTTTACGCTTATAAAAATGATTTTCCAACATATTATACACTTGCTCACATTGGAAATCACTTTCAGCGGTAATTTTGATTTCTTTTGATTTTTCATTTAACTCAATCGAAACATCATGACCACGAAAATCGAAACGAGTCCCAATTTCTTTTTGCGTATTTTGCACCGCATGATTGACTTCAAAAAGTTCAAGTTCAGAAACAATATCAAATGATGGCATAATAAATATCCTTAAAAGTGAAAAAAATAATTGACATTTTATATCAAATAGGATTTTATTGCAGTATATATTTCTATGGATTAGTCTCAATGATATCCATTTGAGAGAGATAAAATTTTTTGATACTCTCAATCCCAACCTGTTTAACTCATCGACAAACTGGAGTAAGAAGATGATTCGCAAACAAGATATTACCACATTTGAATATCCAGAAAATGCTGTAATTTGGGACGTGCGTGAACCAACCGCCTACCAAGAAGGACATATTCAAGGTGCAATTAATCAACCGATTACTGGTTTAACCGCAGACAGCTTAACTACAGTTGATGCAGAACAACCAATTTATATCTTGTGCGGTGGTGGTAGCAAAGCACCACGAGCAGCAGAATTACTTGAAAGTTTTGATGACAGCCGTGAATATATCGTGTTGATGGGGGGCACTCGTGCAGCCAAAGAAACAGGCATTGAACTCGTTCAAGGGGAATAAACATGGCAGTCGGAGATATTAGCCTTCCAACACTTCACCCAGTTGCAGGGGTTAAAATTGGCATTCATGAAGCCTACATACGCTACCAAAATCGCAAAGATTTAGTCGTATTTGAACTTGCAGAAGGCTCAAGCGTTGCAGGTGTGTTTACCCAAAATGCGTTTTGTGCAGCCCCTGTTCATGTCAGCAAAGCCCATTTAGCTGAAAATGCCATTCGCTACCTAGTGATTAATACTGGCAATGCGAATGCAGGTACAGGCGAAACAGGTATGGCAAATGCAAAAGCAACTTGTCAAACCTTGGCAGAATTAGCAGGGGTACACGCCAACCAAGTATTACCCTTTTCAACAGGCGTGATTGGTGAACAATTACCAATGCCAAAACTGTTGGCAGGATTGGCTCCAGCACTTGAAAAAGCAGAAGCAGACCAATGGTTAAACGCATCGTATGGCATTATGACAACGGACACCATTCCAAAAGGAGCATCAGAACAATTTGAGTTAGATGGTGTGCGTTATACCATTACAGGTATTAGCAAAGGTGCAGGCATGATTCGCCCAAATATGGCGACTATGTTAGGCTTTGTTGCTACAGATATGCCGATTGAACAATCCTTATTACAACGTATTTTAGCGTTGACTGTAGAGCAATCTTTTAACCGTATTACCATTGATGGCGATACATCAACCAATGACTCTTGTATCTTAATTGCCACAGGAACAGCGGGCGGAGCAACCTTAGCAAGCGAACAAGATTCACGCTATGCCACAGTTGTTGAAGTCATTAGCCGAGTGATGAAACGCTTAGCCCAACTGATTGTACGAGATGGCGAAGGAGCAACCAAATTTATCACCGTAAAAGTGGAAGGCGGAGCAAATACACAAGAATGTTGTGATATTGCCTATAGCATTGCCCATTCACCACTGGTTAAAACAGCATTATTTGCATCTGACCCGAATTGGGGACGAATTTTGGCAGCGATTGGTTATGCAGGCGTTAAAGATTTAGATGTCAGCAAAATCAATGTTTGGCTTGATGATGTGCTGATTTGCGAAAAAGGCGGACGAGCAGAAAGCTATAGCGAAGAGCAAGGTGCTAAAGTGATGGCACAAGCTGAATTTATGATTCGTGTCGCATTAAACCGTGGACAAGCAGAAGATACGGTTTATACCTGTGATTTGTCATACGATTACGTTAAGATTAATGCAGACTACCGCTCATAACCTAAAAAAATAAGGCAGTTGTACAAGAACTGCCTTGTTTTTATTCAAAATGTGTAATAAACAAGCAAACAAAACAAAAAAGTGAAAAAAACAAAAAAAATACTTGACGAAATGCAAGAACCTACCTAAAATAGCGTCCTGTAACGGTGATGATGATTTTACTGTTACAAGCTGAGAATTCGGAGCATAGCACAGCCTGGTAGTGCACCTGGTTTGGGACCAGGGGGTCGTAGGTTCGAATCCTACTGCTCCGACCAATTCGGCAAATAAACGATGATGTCCATCATATGTTGTTGCGCTTGTAGCTCAGCTGGATAGAGCATCCGCCTTCTAAGCGGATGGTCACAGGTTCGAATCCTGTCAGGCGCGCCATGCGTTTGATGTTTAGAATCTAAAATGGTGGATGTAGCTCAGTTGGTAGAGCCCCGGATTGTGATTCCGGTTGTCGCGGGTTCGAATCCCGTCATTCACCCCAACATATCGCAAGATATTCGGAGCATAGCACAGCCTGGTAGTGCACCTGGTTTGGGACCAGGGGGTCGTAGGTTCGAATCCTACTGCTCCGACCATTTATTTAAAGAGATTAAACCGCAATATGCGGTTTTTTTGTTTTTGTAGTGGATAAAAATAATATAGGGAACATTTGACAGTTTCTGTCAATCTAATACAAAAAAGTTAATATTGGTCAGTGTGGTTTACATTCTGAAAAATATGATAAAAAATAAGAATGTATATTAAATTGATTTTAAAAATCTTCTTGATTAAAATGCAATAATGGGAGAATTGAATAATAGTTATCTACTTTTGAATAAAGTTGTGATATGATTTTCAAATTTCCTAAAAACATCGTTTTATGATTAAGAGTGTAGTACTGTTTTGATGTCGTATGCTTTAAAATTGGTTGCCCTGTTGGGGCTGATACTCGTTCCTTGGCAAATGACCACGGCTCGAACAGATGCTTATTATCAAACCATTGTACGGATTTTAAATTATAGTGATTTAAATCGAAACGCTCAGGTGTGTGTATTTAATAGTCCACAAATTACTCAATCATTTCAGCAATATGCGAGAAATAATCGGGTTTCTTTTTCGGTTGTTGGAGTGAATCGTTTAAATTTTAAAGAAAGTCGTTGTCAAGCGGTGTATTTTTCTAATTTGGCTGCGGTTGAAGAAAATAAATGGATTCAGCATTATGCTCGTGGGATTTTATCAATTAGTGATAATAATCCTGCGTGTGAGATTGGGAGTGCATTTTGTTTATCGGCACGGAAGGATTATTCTATTGCGATTGATGTGAATCTTGATGCTTTAGCTCGTTCAAAAGTGAAAATCGATTCTCAAGCATTGTATATTTGGACGAAATAGGCTTTTTATGGATACGCAACATCCTTCTGTATCATTAAAAGATATTTTTAGGCGTTCCCAGTTAGTGATGCTTCTCACCAGTGGTTGTTTGCTATTGGTGATGGTCGGTGCTGTTACGTTATTTAGTATTAAAAACTATGCACATTCTCATGTGCAGTTAGTGAGTGAAACCTTGGCTGACCGTTTGCAAGCAGCGTTGGTGTTTCGTGATGATGAGTATATTATTAATCAAATTAATAGTTATGTTGACCATGCCTTAATTCAGTCGGTGAGTGTGTATGATGAGCAGGGAAGTTTGATTGTTGAGAGTAAGCAAACACGTCGTCCGTATTTGTATTTGCAAGATGTGTTAGATATTGTATTGTATAATAATAAAACCATTAATATTCCAATTTATGATAAACGACAAACGCCTATTATTTTAGTTGGTTCAATCGATGTTTCACCAAGTTCACAATATATTGCCACATTTTTTGCCCAAGTGTTAATTGGAATGTTGGTGAGTCTGTTGTGTATTATGTTGATTGGTTTTTATTCAGTTCGCCGTTTATATCGTAAGGTCACTGACCCTTTGTATCCCGTAACAAATATTGCAACCTTAGTGCAAGATTGTCGTGCTTATAATTTGCGGTTTCCAACATCTGATATTAAAGAGTTTAATTTGTTAATTGAAACGTTTAATCAGGTGTTGTCGGAAATGGATTCTCGTCATGTTACAATTCAACAGGAAAATGAAGAGTTATCCTATAAAGCAAATCATGATGAATTAACCGGTTTAGCGAATCGCCATGTGTTTTATCAACGTTTACATGAAATTTTCCAAGACCCGATTATGCGTCAAAATAGTGCGTTGATTTTTGTGGATTGTAACCGCTTTAAGCAAATTAATGATACCTATGGACATCAGGCGGGTGATGCGGTTTTAAAGGCGGCTGCTCAGCGTTTAAAACAGCGTGTACGTCATCTTGATTTAGTGGCTCGTTTGGGGGGAGATGAGTTTGCAATTATTTTGTATTCGATTCATAAGGCAAGTTATTTGACATCGATTGCAGAACATTTGATGTCAGGTTCTGAAGAGCCAATTATTTTTGATGATGAAGAAATCTTTTTTGGATTTAGTATGGGAATTGCATTTTCAGCGTATGCAACATCTACAGAATTATGGATTGAGCAAGCAGACCAAGCCATGTATCATGCTAAATTTTTAGACCAACACTGGGCGATTTTTAAGCCTAAAGTAGGAGACTCTTGATATGTTAAAACAAATGTTCAAAATTTTGAGTATAGGTATTTTATCTATGTGGCTTACAGCTTGTGCTAGCCATTCTGGATTGAGTAAAAAGCAAATTACAATGTTGAAAAGTAATGGTTTTGTGGAAACGTCTGAAGGTTGGAGTTTAACTTTACCATCAAGTTTGTTATTTGAATTTGATAGTGCAACGATTAGTCAAGAAAATCAAGCATCTATTCGTGCATTAGCAGAAAACTTAAATAAAAATGGTTTGAAACGCTTAAAAGTCATTGGACACACAGATAATGTAGGTTCTGCAGAATATAACCAAAAACTTTCTTTAGAGCGTGCAAAAAGTGTAACGTATGCACTATATAAAGGGGGATATGATATTCATGGCGTTGAAATTATTGGTCGTGGTATGACGCAACCGATTTACCCAAATGATACGGAAGAGAATCGCTCGCAAAATCGCCGTGTTGCCATTATTATTGTGCGTTAATAGATATATCATTTATTATCACAATTTAGGGAAATAGGGCGACTTATTTCCCTAAATTATAGTGGGAATTGTTGAAAATAAGGGATATTTTTGTTAGTATGCAATGGAATACTATATGATAATAATCGTATTTATCTATTAAAATAAATTCGATATAGTA
>JBHACK010000055.1:0-8930 GCA_041854545.1 Acinetobacter sp.
AGAACAAACTTTAAGAGAATATTTTCAGCAACAAGGCATTGAACAATGTTTAAAATGGTTTGATTTTCATTTATGGCACCAACGCAAAGGGCGGTTTCATTATCGAGCGGAGAGCGTAGTTTTAGAACAACATTTTCATATTTTCTTAAAAAATTACAAAGTATTAGCGTTTAATGATGAATTACATTATATTCAACGTCCCAAGGTGTTTGATGATTTATTAGCAGGGGAAATTGCCTATTTAAAAGACAGTCGCCATCCTAAAGGCATTCGTCATTATGACCAAGCGATGACGATTTTTAAACGCTCTCAAGATTACGCTATTTTAAAATTAGCTATGCAAAATTTGGCAGAACAAAAGTTACAACACCCACAACAATGTATTGAAGATACTTGTCAATCTTTTATTTCAACAGAAAATGCTCAATTAATCGGCAATGAATTTCAACGTGCATTAAAAAGACTTTCACCGCCATTTGCTCAAAGCATTTGGGTATTTCAAGCGATAAAAACCTTGTTTTTGACATTGTTAGCGATTAGTTATCAATGTTATTTAATTTTATTTCATGAAGATAAAACTTTTTGGGGCTTGGTGATTGCTTTTTTAATTGGTTTATACGCTTTTGCCTTATATGATTGTATGAAGAAAAATAAACAGAAAATCAATCAATTATTAACCGATATTCCCAAAGAATATCGCCAACCGATTCGCTGTAAAAAAGCGAATCTTTGGTATTTAATCGCACATGGCGTGTTCATTATCTTGCTGTTATTTATCGCATTTATTGCGTGGGCAGTCGATTTAGAATATTTATATGATAATTCATGGCATCGTATGATATTTCAATATGGATTTGACCATGAACATCTGTCTAATGGCTTAAGTCGTGTGTGGCAATGGTTATTTGGTAAAAATAATACACAACATCAACCCTAAACTTGTGATAAAATCAGCCCAGTTTTTTGTGAATAAAAAATATTCACCTTATCTCCCATAATTTTAGTTTAAATTGGTGTTGTAATGGCAAAAATCCTGACGATTACCTTAAACCCAGCGATTGATGTAACGCTGACCTTAGAACATTTGCATTTAGGTGCGGTGAATCGTCAGCAACACGCTCAATCACACCCTGCAGGAAAAGGCTTAAATGTGGCTCAAGTATTACACGATTTAGGGCATGAGCTTTGGGTAACAGGATTTTTAGGGCAAGCAAACCGTACAATGTTTGATGACCATTTTCAAACACAAGGTTTTCATGCTGATTTTGTGATGGTTGATGGTGAAACACGGCAAAATATTAAAATTGCGGAACAGTCTGGACGAATGACCGACATCAACGGTAAAGGATTTTGGGTCAATGCAGAACAAAAAAATGCGTTATTGGCAAAAGTAAGCACCTTAGCACAACACGTTGATGTGGTTGTATTATCAGGAAGTTTACCGCAAGGATTTGATTTAGATGATTTTCGTCAATTAGTGCAAACCATTCAACAGGTGAATACTCGCCTTGCTTTAGATACCAGTGGCGATGCGTTAAATATCGCCGTGCAGTTAAAACCGTGGTTATTAAAACCGAATGCTGATGAGTTGGAGCAAACGTTCCATCAACCTGCTCAAACCTTAGCTGAACAACAACAATTAATGCAACAACACGCCATTCAAGTGGAACATTTGGTGATTTCAATGGGTGAGCATGGAGTTCATTGGTTTAATTCATCGCATATTTATGTTGCTAATAGTGCCAAAGTGGACGTAAAAAGTACGGTTGGAGCAGGGGATACCTTATTAGCAGGTATGATTCATGGTTTAGTGTCTAATACATCTCCAGAAGAAACTTTAGCAACAGCCTGTGCCTTTGCCAGTTATGCAGTTACGCAAATTGGTTTTCATGTCCCAGATTTAAACACCTTGCAACCGTTAAAACAACAAATTGTCGTTAAATCTGTGGTGTAAAATCAACAGCAATGGACGTTTAATTTCTCTTTTTTGCTTAAAAATTGTTAATATTGAGCTTGATTATGCCAACATCATCTACTTTATTATTTCTCCCATCAAGTGCGACACAATCAGCTTATGCGTTCATTGTCGCCAAAAAACTAAGTTATCTTGCACAAACTCAAGGACATACAGTACAGGTGCAAGAACATGACAATGTACCAGAAAGCGTATTCCAACGTGTGATTGTGATTGGTGAACGTCCAAAACAATTAAGCGATTATGTGGCAATGGGACAATCTGTGGTGATTGTACCATTTGAAAACATCAGCGAACCTTTAGATGATGTGTTGCAATATGCCTTAAACGCATCGCCTTTAACGACTGAAACCGTTGCAGAAGAAAGTACAACATCTCGTCCATTGCGTTTTGTGGCGATTACAGCGTGTCCAACAGGCGTGGCTCATACCTTTATGGCAGCAGATGCGTTAAAACAAGGTGCAGAACGTTTAGGCTATCACATTGATGTTGAAACTCAAGGCTCTGTTGGAGCAAAAAATATTTTAACCGAAGATGCGATTGCTCAAGCCGATTATGTGATTTTAGCCACAGATATTGAAGTAAGCACCGAACGTTTTGCAGGTAAAAAAGTCTATCGTTGTGCCACAGGTTTTGCCTTAAAACAAACGGATAATGCCTTTGCACAAGCGATTGCAACGGCACAGCCTTTGGCAGGAACAAGCTCAAATACACAAAATAAGAGCAAAGAAAAAACTGGATTTTATAAACATTTAATGACAGGCGTTTCCTTTATGTTGCCGATTGTGGTTGCAGGGGGCTTGTTAATTGCACTTTCCTTTGTCTTTGGCATTAATGCCTTTGAACAAAAAGGCTCATTGGCTGATGTATTAATGCAAACAGGGAAAGCCGCATTCACCTTAATGATTCCTGTTTTATCAGGGTATATTGCCTATTCGATTGCTGACCGCCCTGGTTTAGCCGCAGGCTTAATTGGTGGATTATTGTCCGCTCAATTAGGTGCAGGCTTTTTAGGTGCGATTGTTTCAGGATTTATTGCAGGATACGTCTCTTTATTTATTGCTCGTAAAGTGCCATTGCCTGAAAGTATGGCGGCGTTAAAACCTATCTTAATTATTCCATTACTTAGTTCTTTAGTTGTGGGATTATTGATGTTTTTTGTGGTGGGCGAACCTGTGGCACAATTATTCCAAGCGATGGAAAATTTCCTTAAAACGATGGGAACCAGTAATGCTATGTTACTTGGTTTAGTTTTAGGAGCGATGATGTGTGTCGATATGGGCGGGCCAATCAACAAAGCCGCTTATACATTCTCAGTCGGTTTATTAACCATGGACGTGCCAAATCAATTTCCGATTGCAGCAGCAATGGCAGGGGGCATGGTACCTGCCATTGGCGTAGCGATTGCAACATGGTTAGCTAAACATAAATTTGATGATGAAGAGCGAAATGCAGGTAAAGCATCTTTTGTATTAGGTTTATGCTTTATTTCTGAAGGGGCGATTCCATTTGCCGCTAAAGACCCAAGCCGTGTGATTCCATGTTGTATTTTAGGCGGTGGAATTACAGGTGCATTGGTGGCATATTTTGGTTGTTTATTGGCTGCACCACATGGCGGAATTTTTGTCCTATTAATTCCAAATGCGATGAATCATGCGTTATTGTATTTATTAGCGATTGCGGTGGGAAGTCTGGTAACTGGTGCAAGTTATGCCTTATTAAAGCAAAAAACAGCACAAACCTTAGGATAAATGTAAGATACGAGTAAATCACATGAAACGAGCATGGTTATATCTCTGCAAAGTGTTTGCCTTGGTGTGGGTTATGTTAGTTGCATTTGCCATAATTTTCCGTTATGGAATGTATAAAGATAATACTAATCCAAACAATGCTCGTCATGTACAATATTTTAGCCGTCGTTTATGCCAAGTGCTTAATTTAGATGTCCATGTTCATGGGGAAATGCCAACCACAACGGCATTATGGGTCAGTAACCATATTTCTTTTTTAGATATTCCTGTATTGGGTTCGGTGGCTCGTATTTTCTTTTTATCCAAAGCAGAAATTGCCCAATGGCCTGTGGTCGGTTTTTTGGCACGCAGTGGCGGAACATTATTTATCCAACGTGGTTCAGGTGATACGCAAAAAGTCGCTGAACAGATGGCAAAGTATTTACAACAAGATGTGCCAATCGTATTTTTTCCAGAAGCGACCACAACCAATGGCGAAAAAGTTAAACGCATTTATGGTAAACTGTTTACATCAGCCTTAGAAACACAAAAACCCATTCAAATCGCCTTATTATGTTATGTTAATCAACATGGACAGTTAGACCGTAGCATTCCTTTTGTTGATATTGGTTTTGCTCAACACGCCAAAGAAGTGTTTGATATTGATTATAAAGTACAAGCTCATATTTTATTATTGCCACTCCTTTCCGTTGAAGGACATGATATTAAAAGTTTAACCGCCGTGGTGCAACAACAGATGGAACAAGGTTTGGCAGAATTACAAGCTAAGGTTTTAACTGCTTAATATTAGGGCATCCTGACATTTCATAACACTCATTACGATTTGGCAATAATTTTAGAAATAAAATAACGTTTTTGCATTAAAAATGGCTAAATCTTGATTTTCATCGTTAAATTGCTTGTTGATATTTCAATATCAACTGCACAATTTTCCTTGAAAATCTGCGATTTTTCTCATTTTTAATTGCAAATACGAAATGTCAGAATGCCCTAAATATTTTTACAATATCCTTGACATTTATTTCTGAAAAAATCGAGAAGTTTAGGGCTGATTGATATGCTAATTTGCAACATCAATCGTCCTAAAATCGCTGACTCACATTTTTAATTTTAACGCAATTTGTTATAATAAGCCGTTTTTTATCTTTACTAGCCAAGAGTTTTCTATGAGCCAAAATCCAACTAAAAAAGCCGAACTGCTTTGCCCAGCAGGAACATTTAAAAATATGCAATATGCCTTTGCTTATGGAGCGGATGCTGTCTATGCAGGACAAGCCCGTTACAGTTTACGTGTGCGTAATAATGATTTTGACGAAGAAAACTTACGCAAAGGGATTGAATACGCTCATAAATTGGGTAAACAATTTTATGTTGTGGTGAATATTCAAGCCCATAATGCCAAACTCAAAACCTTTATTGATGATTTACGCCCAATCATTGAGATGAAACCTGATGCCTTAATTATGTCCGATGCAGGCATGATTATGATGGTACGAGAAGCCTTTCCAGAACAAGTGATTCATCTGTCTGTCCAAGCCAATGCGGTAAACTGGGCAACCGTAAAATTTTGGAAACAAATGGGCATTAGCCGTGTGATTTTATCACGAGAACTCTCGCTCAAAGAAATTAACGAAATCATTGCCGAAGTGCCTGATATGGAAATTGAAGTGTTTGTGCATGGGGCATTATGTATGGCATATTCAGGACGTTGTCTATTATCGGGCTACATCAATAAACGTGATGCCAATCAAGGTACTTGCACAAACTCTTGCCGTTGGTCATATAACACCTACAAAGCAACTGAAAATGAAACGGGCGATATTGTCCCAGTGACTAAAGATAATGCACAGGTCTTTATCCCAAATCAAACGCAACAAGAAAATGCGATTGGCAATGTCAATTTAAATGGCGATGTGATTATGGGCGATGATTATGTAGAACAACCAAGCGATGAAGTGGTGCTGATTGAAGAGCAAGGTCGCCCTGGTGAATTGATGGCAATGTATGAAGATGAACATGGCACCTATATCATGAACTCTAAAGATTTGCGTGCTGTAGAACTTGTCCCAGATTTAGTCAATATGGGCGTACATTCACTTAAAATTGAAGGACGTACCAAATCACATTACTATGTAGCACGAACTGCTCAAGTTTATCGTCAAGCGATTGATGATGCAGTCACAGGAAAACCGTTTAATCCAGCCTTAGTTTCTGCTTTAGATGGCTTGGCAAATCGTGGTTATACAGAAGGTTTTTTACGCCGTCATGTACATAGTGATTATCAAAATTATGAGTTTGGCACATCAAAAACCGATACTTTACAATTTGCAGGCGAAGTCGAAAGTTTTGATGAACATTACTTAACTTTAACAGTAAAAAATAAAATCATGGTCGGTGATACCATTGAAATTATGACACCAAAAGGCAATCTTAATTATCAACTGACTGAAATGTGGGATAAAAAAGGTAATCCGATTGATGGGGTATTAGGTTCAGGTTGGGTATGTAAAATCGCCAATCCATTTAAAGAAATGGACGAAGAAACACTAAAATTTGCCTTAGTGATGAAAAGTGTTGATGAGCCGATTTATACTTGAATCTGCCAGTCTAATCAAGGAATCCCATTATGAAAAAAATTCCCCTAATTGCCCTAAGTTTAACCGCCCTACTGAATTCAAACATAGTGTTTGCTAACACAGGCAATGCAGTACTTTATGCTCCTGTAGCATTGTTACTGAGCATACCAGTACTCTCAAAAGGACTTTATGAAGCTTCAAAACTCAATAAGGCTTGCAAAAAGACCCCACATCATCTCACCACCAATATGGGGTCGTATTACAATACGTTCAACAACATTTCTCCCCTTAGTGCCGACTATCAAGCCTTGCCACGCACGCCGATTAGCAATGTAGGGCAATTACCGAACGATAGTAAGGTGGCAATTTATGGCAATTTGATTAAAAATGGTGAGCAGATTTATATCAACAATGGCACACAAAGTATCAATGTTTTGCCCGATTTGACTTATCAATGTGGGCTTACCAACTTGAACTCAGACCTTGCCAAACTCCCATCTATTCACGATAATGACAAAGCCACTTTTTATGGGCAAGTGCATTATGATGAGCGAAATACGCCTTATTTAACTTTGGACTATATTATTTATGACAAACCACACAGCCGACAATATAAATATAAATCTTATTTTGAAGCAGTAGGTTATGGCGGTATGTACAGCGATGAAATTATCGCCTTGGCTAAAGAAGGCTATCCGCACGCCCAGTACCAGCTAGCAATTTTATGGAGAGCACAAGAAAAAAATGGTTTTGCCGAACTGGGCGAAGATGATAGTAAAGTCATCATTGACCCAAAATTGGCAGGTCAATTGTTGCAAGCTGCCGCGAATGCCGAAGACGAATGGGCGATGATGAGTTTGGCAAGAATTTTAAAAGAAGGGGGGAATGCCAACTTAGGGATTGCACCTAATCAAGCCTTGTATCGTACTTATTATCAAAAAATTCCTCAGATTTTAGATGCTACAGCGTATAGCCCTCGTTTATTTAAAGGTTGGGATAAATGGCAAAATTGGCAAAAAATGACCCCTGTGGATTTTAAAGTAACCTTTCAAGATGATGAGAAAGGTAACAGAACGTATCGCATCACACTGCCTGATATTAAATGAACCATTCTATAGGATATTTTCAAGAATATGTAGATAGCCAACAAAAATGGTTATCTACAGAATTATGCCTAACACAACAAACTACACCATTCTATCAAATTTATACAGGGGGAGCGTATAAGCGTTTTATGCTTGCAACCAGTAAATTTAAATGTTATTGGGGGCAATTTTTACGCTCGGATTATGCTTATTTTGCAGGGATTCGTTTATGGCGAAATGATATTGATATTTCCCCTGAAGATATGCCAATTCCAATCATTTTATCTGCTGATATTGAGCAATATAAACAGAAAATTACATCTCACTATTTATTAAATCATTATCAATATTGGGCAAATTTTTATGCTCAACAATTATTAAAAAGCCAACGTCATTTTTTACATCGTGGACATTGGAAAATTTATCCACTTTATTTTAATGGGCAAGAAAAAAATAATCCAACATCATTATTTAATCCTATTTCGCCTACAATTTTAAATAATATTCATCATCATGCCCAATATTTTAATTGGAACGGTTTTCCATTTGAGCGTGCAATTACGTTAAAAAATATGCCCAATCCTGATAATGGGCGAGTAAAATGGTGGAGAAAAAAGATTATAGAAAATACTTGTCCGCCTATTTTGTTTTGGTGGCATCAGCATATACAAAGTTTTGTATTAGTTGATGGTCATGCTCGTTTATGTGCCTATCAATTAGAGCATAAATGTCCAGTTGCTTTATGTATTACAGCGATTAATTATCATCATTTTGATAATAATACGCCAACGCAAATTAAAGAGCGTCTAAATGTATTAAATAATTTAAAAAAATCTTTAGAAAAGAAAGAGCAACAACAAGAAGATATTGATATTCAGACAATTAATCAGTTATTAATTAAATTGTATAATGATAATTCTTACGAAAGTTTAACTTCATTACCTAAAGTCATTTCTCATTTAGATGAAATTTATGAACGAGATTTACAGCAATTATTATTAGATAACCCAGAAAATCAGGTTTTTCTACAACTTTTGCTCAATTCTAAACATTAAATAAATAGGCTTAATGTATGGCACTAAAAATCACCCCTGACTGTATTAACTGCGACATTTGCGAGCCAGAATGTCCAAATGATGCGATTAGCTATGACCAAAAAGGTCAAAAAACTTATGTGATTAATCCCGACCTTTGCACCGAATGTGTTGGCTTTTACGACCAACCGACCTGTGATAAAGTCTGTCCGATTGATTGTATTATCCCTGACCCTGAACGGATAGAAAGTGATGATGCGTTATTGCAAAAATATAAACGGATTTGGGGGAAATAAAAAACGTGCAATTTAATTGCACGTTATTATGGATAAGGTATTCATTATCCTAAGATTTCAGCCGTCATATGTGGTTTTTCTGAACCGCTATCTTTGACCAAGATATCTAATTTTCCTGTGGATTCTGCGGTTAAGCAATCAACGGTTGCAGGCAAGAAAATAGGTAATTTAAATTGAGCATTCATTTCAAATTTTTCAGGTAATGTTACGCTG
>JBHACK010000056.1:0-3737 GCA_041854545.1 Acinetobacter sp.
TACGGCGTGCCAATGGTGAGGTTTCCGCTGGATATTCGGTGATAAATGTCGGTTGGCGTAATTGTGTTTCGACCGTTTCTTCAAACACGATGGTTTGTAATTTGCCTAAACCAAAACTTGGTTTGACTTCTTCTTTTAGCGTTTCTTTAACAAATTTGGCTAAAAATTCACGGTCATTGACATTTTCAGCAGTAAAACTTGGATTATGCTCTAAAATGGCATCAAACATTGAAATTTTCTTGAAAGGCCCTTTAAAGCTAAACACTTCACCTTGATAAGGCACATCGGTCGTCCCTAAAATGTCGATTGCCAATTTTTCCAGCATATTTTCCGTTAAACGCATTAAATCTTTATAATCGGCATAGGCTTGGTAAAATTCAATCATGGTAAATTCAGGGTTATGACGTGTCGATACCCCTTCATTACGGAAATTACGGTTAATTTCAAATACACGCTCAAAACCGCCAACCACTAAACGCTTTAAATACAGTTCAGGTGCAATACGCAAAAATAACGGCATATCTAACGCATTATGATGTGTTTCAAATGGACGTGCCGCCGCTCCCCCCGGAATAACGTGCATCATTGGTGTTTCCACTTCCATAAAGCGTTCATTGGTCAAATATTGACGAATGCCTGCAACCACTTTAGCACGAATTTCAAAGGTTTTTCGGGTTTCTTCATTGACAATTAAATCTAAATAACGCTGACGATATTTAACTTCAGTATCATTTAAACCGTGGAATTTATCAGGTAATGGGCGTAAAGACTTGGTTAATAATTCAAACGATTCAAGATGAATATATAAATCACCTTTGCCAGAACGTCCAATATAGCCTGTACCTGCCACGATGTCGCCTAAATCCAGCGATTTAATTAAATCCAAGGTTTCAGCCGATAAGCCTTTACGGTCAACATAGAGTTGGATACGCCCAGTCATATCTTGAATGACAATAAATGAACCACGATTGAGCATGACACGTCCTGCCACTTTGGCATAGACTTTCTCACCGCCTTCAATGGTTACTTTATCGACACCATCAAATTGTTGTTGTAAATCTTGGCAATAGTCTTCACGTTTAAACGTATTTGGATACGCTGTTTTGCCTTGCGTGTGTGCCTGTTCTTGTAATTGCTTGAGTTTAGCATGACGCTGGGCGATTAAGTCATTTTCGGAAAGGGTTGTTTCAGATGGTGTTTGGTTATTTTGCGTCATGATGACCTCTTGTATATCAAAAATGCTTCATTATAACAGATTCTTTCCTATCAAGTAAAAATAACCTATTCATTTCAACAAAAAACTGTTATGATAAAAAAATCACCACACAAGGAGTATTGTGATGACAACAAAAACTTATCCCGTTTCCTATCGTATTTTAGTTGAAGATACGCAAGCCCTATTGATTGATGTGCAAGAAAAATTAACGCCACACATCTTTGAGCATGAACACATCATCAAAAAAAATGGCAATTTTAATTCAAGGTTTACAGGCATTGGGTGTACCGATTATGCTCAATGAGCAGTATAAAAAAGGTTTAGGTGAAACCATTCCTGAACTGTATCAACTGCTTGATGAGAAAAATCGCCAGAGTTTTGAAAAAACCAGCTTTAGTGTGTGTGATAATTCACCTTCTGGGGTTCACATTACATCACAAAATCGCCGTATTGCGTTGATTTTTGGGATTGAAACCCATGTATGCGTTTTACAAACAGCATTAGATTTATTGGACAATGGTATGCAACCTGTGATTATTGCAGATGCTGTTGGTTCAAGAAATCCGTATGATAAAAAACAAGCCTTACGCCGTATGCGTCGAGCAGGAGCCGTTGTTACAACAACCGAAGCGATTTTGTTTGAATTGTGCCGAGATGCAAAAAATCCTGCATTTAAAACCATTTCTAACTTAGTGAAATAATGGGTATAAATGCGTCAATAAAAGTGCAAGTAGTTGCACTTTTATTTTTTGAACTGGATAAATGTGATGGAATTTTCAATTTCAATGATTTTAATTCTTGCAGGCATTGCCATGCTTGCAGGGTTTATCGATGCAATTGCAGGTGGGGGCGGTTTAATTACAATTCCAGCATTACTGATTGCAGGATTAAATCCAGTTTCAGCGATTGCAACCAGTAAATTACAAGCATCTTTAGCGACCTTATCAGCAACCATTGTATTTGCTCGCCAAGGCTTAATTCATTGGAAAACCGCTTTGCCAATCGCAATGATGGCATTTTTAGGGGGTGGATTAGGGGCTTTATTTGTTAGCGTATTACCAAAATCGGTTTTGTTAGCCATTGTGCCAATTTTATTATTGGCGGTGGTGATTTATTTTATTACAGCCCCTAAATTAGATGATATTCAAGCAACACCTAGACTTTCATTCTTTTTATTTGGTTTAATTATTGCTCCTATATTAGGATTTTATGATGGAATTTTTGGGCCCGGCACAGGTTCATTTTTTTTAATCGCTTTTATTTATTTAATGGGCATGAAATTAATGACGGCGATGTCTTATACTAAATTAGCAAATGTCGCCAGTAATTTAGGTGCTTTAGCTATCTTTCTGTTCAAAGGTGCAGTGATTTTTCCAATTGGGTTGGCAATGGCAGTCGGTGCGATTATTGGGGCTCAAATTGGGGCAAGATTTGCGGTTAAATTTGGTTCAAAATTAGTGAAACCTTTGTTAATTGTGGTCAGTATCATCATGATTATTCGTTTATTATTGGATAAAGCTAATCCGATTCGTCTTTATGTTGAGAGTTTATTTTAAATGTTTAACATATCACAATTAAAGGTTGGTCAAGAATTATTGAGCGTGCGTGAATATCCTGCACCATCAAATAAAACTTTTGTATTGGTACATGGGGCAGGTTCGGCTCATCAAGCGACCTTACAGCCTGTTGCGGAATATATTCAAGCCTGTGGTTTTCGTTGTATTAGTTTTGATTTTTCAGGACATGGCGAGAGTAGTCATCATTAATTATCATCGATTCAGATAAAAACACAACAATTAAATGCGGTGCTACAGCATTATGGCACGGAAAAGGTATATTTGATGGGCTTTAGTATGGGCGGTCAAATTTGTGTCAATGTCTTACATCATCATCAGATTCTATGTTTCCAAATGTTAAATTAATTCTTATTGGTGGAGCTAAAAAATGAGTTTACCAAAAATATCTTTTGAAGTGATGGTTATGTTTTCAGAAGTATTGGAAGAAACAATCAATGAATATAATCATGATTATCAAACTGATTTTCATATTACACAGATATCTGATGATGACTTATCATTCTGCACAATAGAAGCTACTCAATATCAGTTGAAAGATATATTTAGTTTAGGTTATAGCCTTCATGTTACAGAAAATTATAAAAAATCAAAAGGTGAGATTGATTGGTAGTTTGATTTTTCTATAAAAGGCTTAATAGTATGTAGTCCTGCGTTATATCATGTAGATGCGTTTGATATCCCTTTTGATGAGCGGTTTAGCCTTCTTATTCGTGTAAAAGATAGCTGGAAACAGCATAATGCAAAGCAACAATTTGCTGATTTTTCAGGGAAATTGGCATTGATTCATGCAAAACAAGATGATGTAATTCCGCAAGGGGTGTTTGAGATTTATCGGCAAAGTGTTGCACCATCACCCGTTCAAGAGTGGGTGATTGATGATGCAAACCATCTACATGATATAACGCAGGACTACATACTATTAAGCCTTTTATAGAAAAATCAAA
>JBHACK010000057.1:0-3527 GCA_041854545.1 Acinetobacter sp.
GCCTTATGGATTTTTAACCCTGACACGCTATCAAAAACCCTTACCGCATGATTTATGGTTGATTGCCACAGGCACAGGACTTGCTCCATTTTTATCGATTTTACAAGATTTTGATGTATGGCAAAATTATTCTGCGATTCGTTTGGTTTATAGTGTGCGTTATCGCAAAGAACTCGCTTATGTGAATGAAATTCAACAGATTGTAGAACAATTTGGTAATGGTCATCAAAATTTCCAATTTATTCCCATCATTACACGAGAACCACACGAAAATGGTTTAAATCAACGCTTACCAAGTTTGATTGAACACGGCGACTTAGAACGTGTTGCCAATTTAAATTTTAATCCTGAAACTAGCCACATTATGCTCTGTGGCAATCCACAAATGGTGGAAGACACCAAAGAAATGTTAAAAAGCAAAGGATTAACCATGAACCGCCGTGGTGAAGGCAACATTGCAGTTGAAAACTATTGGTAAAAAATATTGATAAACAAAAAGATAGGTAAAGAGAATGCTTAAGATGAAACTTGTACGATACATGGCGATTTTATGCAGTAGTCTATTACTGTCCAATGTCAGTTATGCCACTTATATGCACCCACAAGTCAATCCAGAAGTACAACAACTCGTCCGTAAACATTACCCCTTTATGATGTTTTCCCATACCTTACGCTATTGTCAAAGCAAATATCCACACCTTAAACCGCAAATCAAACGTGCAGAATCCCAATTTTTACTCAATTTATCCATCAGTATGTCCGATTTACAGCAAAAAGGAGATATTGACAACGCCTATTTAGAACAAAATTTATCAGATTTAAACCGTAAAGATATTCCGCTGATTCGCAAAAACTTTGAGCAACAACTCAAACAAATGGAACAAACCCAAGGTTCAGCCAAATTTTGTCCATCTTTAATTACCCATCTGACCAACTTAAGCCATCAAGACATCAAAAAAATGTTTTCAACCTTCCATTCAGCAAAAGACACGCAATAAAAAGGGCGAAAATCTCGCCCAATTCTATGCTAAATGCTAATATTTTACGGTGCAAATCCCTGTTGTCGCCATGCTTCATACACAATCACGGCGGTCGCATTCGACAAATTTAAACTGCGTGAATGCTCGGTCATCGGCAAACGAATCCAATGTTGTTTAGGAAATAATAACCGCACATTTTCAGGTAAACCTCGTGTTTCAGGCCCCATTAATAAAGCAACAGGTTGATTTAAATCTAATTGATAAGGCGTAGTTTCGCCTTTAGTGGTCAAGGGAAAAATTTGTTCTATGCCAATGCCAACGGCTTGTAGTGCGTCTAAACATTGCTCGATATTATCCCAAATTTTCATTTCCGCATATTCATGATAATCCAAGCCTGCACGTTTTAACTTCTTATCATCTAATTCAAAACCCAATGGTCGAATTAAATGTAATTTTGCCCCAGTATTGGCACATAAACGGATAATATTTCCTGTATTACTTGGAATTTCAGGCTCATATAACACGACATGGATACAATTTTTATTCATTTTATACACTCAATATTCAGCAGATGGGCGATGTAACTTCACCACTTCACCAATAATCGTCAAAGTTGGTGCAGAAATTTGCTGTTGTTGCACTTGCTCGGCAATCGTGGCAAGCGTCCCTACAATCACCTTTTGTTCAGGCGTTGTTCCCTTAGAAATCAGGGCGACAGGCATATCTGCACGTTGTCCATGAGCGATTAACTGCTGACAAATTTGCTCTAAACCAACCAAGCCCATATATAACACCAAAGTTTGATGTTCATAAACCAATTCTTGCCACGGTAACTCTGGCGAGCCTTCTTTTAAATGCCCTGTTAAAAAACGGACACTTTGAGCATAATCACGATGAGTTAATGGAATCCCTGCATAAGTTGCACAGCCAGAGCCTGCGGTAATCCCCGGAACCACTTGTACAGGAATATGATGTTGATATAACAACTCAATTTCTTCACCGCCACGCCCAAAAATAAACGGGTCTCCCCCTTTTAAACGACAAACACGTTTGCCTTGCAAGGCATAATCCACCAATAATTGATTAATATTTTCTTGTGGAAGATGATGATTGGCACGAGCCTTACCTACATAAACCTTTTCAGCATCACGGCGACACAAGTCCAAAATCGGCTCAGACACTAAACGGTCATAGACCACCACATCTGCTTGTTGCATTAAACGCAACGCTTTTAAGGTTAATAATTCAGGGTCGCCGGGGCCTGCACCGACTAAATACACTTCCCCAGTTGGTGTTTGCCAATCTTGCAAAAACTGTTGCATAAGTTCATGGGCTTGAGTCATCTTCCCTTGTAACACGAATTCTTTGATTGGACTGGCATAGACCTTTTCCCAAAAAATTCGCCGTTTATCAGGATTTTCAATGCGTTGTTTAACATCATCACGCCATTGTCCTGAAAACTCTGCTAATTTTCCGAATTGCTGTGCTACACTTTGCTCCAACCGCGTACGTAATTGCCGAGCCAATACAGGAGAAGTACCATTAGTTGAAACAGCAATTAAAATAGGTGAACGGTCAATGATTGCAGGCACCATAAAACGACAATGCGGGACATCATCTACACTATTGACCAACACATTATATTGCTCGCATTGCTCAAAAACTTGACGATTCACATCTGCATCATCGGTTGCAGTAATCACTAACCGATAATGTTGCAACACCGGCACAGAAGAATTTTGCATTGCTTCCGCAAAGGTCATCGCAAAATAATGCCCGTGCGTTTGCTCAATTAACTGTTGCAATTCAGCACGACACGATGGAGCAATACAATCAATCATTGCCCCCGCTTTTGCCAATAATTGTGCTTTACGATAAGCAATTTGCCCACCACCAACCAATAAACAAGGTTGCTGTTGTAATTTAAGAGAAATTGGGAAAACGTCCAAAACTGAACCTTAATCAATAAAAAATAAAGCTGAATATATCATTTTTTAATAACTTAAGTATAGATAATGCTGATAAAAAACGCTATTTATCCGACTGTCGTACACGCTCAACCAAAGATAACGCTTGTTCTGTAGGCAAATGATACACCGCATCTAATTGCGGATTTGCCTTAAAACGCTTATAACTCCAATGATAATGCTCAGGATAATGACGAATCAACTGTTCAATTTTTTGATGAATGATTTTAGTGCCTTCATTGGCGGTTCCCTGATAAATTTGCTCATCCATTGGCTCAATAAACATCTCAAACTGACCATGCTCACGACGCATTGCATATAAAAACAACGCACGAGCTTTAGTTTTTTGAATCAATTTTGCACTTAAATTACTAGAATATAACGGAATCCCAAAATACTCAACCATATCACTCTCAATTTGTGGACTATGGTCAGGTAAAATAACAGTTGTTCCGCCTTGTTTTAAGGCTTTAAAAATCTCTCGCACCCCTGATTCATTGGTCGGAACTAAATGAGCTTGCTCACGACTCCGTGCATCACGCACAAACTGGTCAGCCACAGGATTTTTCACTGGCTTATA
>JBHACK010000058.1:0-13150 GCA_041854545.1 Acinetobacter sp.
ATACCTGATTTTGAAGAAGCTAAAAAAATATTTATAGATTATGTAAAAAAACATGATAATGATGTGGTTAGAGAATATATTAAAATAAAAAATGGATTAATTTATTTCTTGAATAAAATATTTAATATGCAAGGTAAACTTATATATGAGATATTTGTAGAAAATAAATTTATTAATCATGATTATTATATAGAATATAGTGAAATATTTTAATCATTGTGATTGAAAGTCTAAATCAACAAATTGCACAACAAGACCAAGAAATTTTAGACTTAAACCGTAAAATGCAAATGTTATATCAACGTGTGGAATCCGCAGATTTAAGTCAAGGTGTAGCACCATTTGACCCATTGACCAATGTTCCACCACATTATTAGCGGTTGTGGATAGTCTTGCTGATAAGTCTGCTGATAACTTCTGAAAAATACCCTGTATCTGTGGATAAGTCAGATGTTATCAACAAGATATAAAGTATTACAAGTGATTGATGTTTAAATAATCATGACTTTAAAATAAATTTTTCAAATACAAAAGGACAAACTTCTGTTTGTCCTTTTGTGTATAATTAAACCGATTAAGGCATAATACGCGACATATGCCATACGCCATCTTGTAATTTATAAACAATACGGTCATGTAAACGGTTTGGACGACCTTGCCAAAATTCGTAACGTTCTGGTACTAGGCGATAACCGCCCCAGTTATCAGGTTTTGGAATTTCGCCATCACCAAATTGTGTTTTAAATTCTTCAAAACGTTGTTCCAACGCTTCACGGCTTTCAATTAAACCACTTTGTGGCTTACTGACATGAGCTGCGATTTGGCTACCGCGTGGACGTTTGTGGAAGTACTCGAGTGATTCTTCTTCTGATAATTTTTCGATTTTACCAAAAATGCGTACTTGAGTTTCTAAACCACCCCAGAAAAACAACATTTCACCGTATGGATTAAGTTCAATCGCTTTTCCTTTTTGGCTATCATAATGGCTAAAAAAGTCATAGCCTTTTGGACTCGCACCACGCAGGAGTAAAATACGGGTATGTGGGTAACCTTGAATATCTACAGTCGCTAAGGACATGGCATAAGGTTCGTATAGTCCTTGATATAATGCCAAATTTAGGCTTTCCATAAACTGCTCATGTGGATTATCAAACATATCTTGTTCTAATAATTCACCTTTTTCGTAGCTCATACGAAAACCGCTTAAGTCTTTAATCATATCACTCATGGAATTAGGCTCCCCGACTATAGTTTTCAATATGCTGTGCGAGTTGTTCTGCCAGTTGTTGCACTTCGTCAGCTTGATTACCTTCAACCATGACACGAATCACAGGCTCTGTTCCTGATGGACGAATTAAAATACGTCCACGTCCGTGTAAGTGTTGTTCTACTTGCTTGAAGTGTTCAACGAGTTCAGGCACATCATATGGATTGAACATTTTTCCTATCTTAACATTGATTAAATGATTTGGAAATGGTGTAAAGTCTTGAACCAATTCATCTAAGCCTAATTGTTGTTCAACCATCACACGAATCACTTGTAATGATGCAATGATGGCATCGCCAGTTGTGCTTTTATCTAAAGTGAGAATATGTCCTGATGGTTCACCGCCAATCACCCAATTATTTTGTTCTAAGGCTTGTAATACATAACGGTCGCCTACTTTGGCACGCACAAAAGGGACATTGTGTTGTTGTAATGCCACTTCTAACGCCATATTGCTCATTAATGTACCGACAATGCCTTTTGGTTTTTCAGTCGCTTTACACGCTAAAATGTATAAAATATGGTCGCCATCAATGATATTTCCATGTTTATCGACCATGATAATACGGTCAGCATCACCATCAAACGCCACACCAAAATCGGCTTGATGTTCTACAACCGCTTGTTGGAGTGATTCTGGGTGCGTTGAACCGCAATGTTCATTAATATTTAAGCCATTAGGTTCATCGTGTATGCTGATGACTTTTGCCCCTAATTCACGAAATACCGCAGGGGCAACATTGTAGGCAGCTCCATTGGCACTATCGACCACGATTTTATATTGACGTAAATTGAGATGGTAAGGAAAGGTTGATTTACAAAATTCAATGTAACGACCATTGGCATCTTTTACACGAACGCTTTTACCAAGATTGACGGTATCATCAATCAATAAATCGTTTTCTAATTCTTGGTTAATTTCATCTTGTAAGGCATCAGGCAGTTTTTTGCCTTCTTCGGAAAAGAATTTAATGCCGTTATCATAATACGCATTATGTGATGCGGAAATGACAATCCCTGCATTGGCGTGTAAAGCTCGTGTTAAGTGGGCAATTGCAGGCGTTGGCAAAGGCCCGAGCAAGTGAACATAGACCCCAGCAGAGTTTAAACCTGCTTGTAATGCAGATTCAAGAATATAGCCAGAGAGACGAGTATCTTTGCCCATCACCACAACAGGTTTACTTTTTTCGCTGTTGCGTTTTAACACTTTTCCTGCTGCAAACCCTAAACGTAGGGCAAATTCTGGGGTAATAGAGCCTTGCCCAAAGGTACCACGAATACCATCAGTACCAAAATAATTTTTCTTTTCACTCATGAATTAACCTATATGGTTGTCTATATAGAATTACTTTAGCACAAAATAAAAAAAACCGTTAGCATTTGCCAACGGTTTTGTATTATTTTTAGAAAAAATCAATCAATTTGATGATGTTTCTCAATGATTATACACGATAGTTTGGAGCTTCTTTGGTAATCGTTACATCATGCACATGAGATTCTTTCATGCCTGCAGATGTAATTTTAACAAACTGTGTATTTTGACGCATATCTTCAATGGTCGCTGAACCTGTATAGCCCATTGCTGAACGTAAACCGCCCATCATTTGATGAATGATATTGCCCATAGGCCCTTTATACGGCACACGTCCTTCAATGCCTTCAGGCACAAGTTTTTCAACCCCTGCTTTTGCATCTTGGAAATAACGGTCAGAAGAACCTGTTGCTCCTGACATTGCACCTAAAGAACCCATACCACGATACGCTTTATAATAACGACCTTGGAAAAATTCGACTTCCCCAGGGGCTTCTTCAGTACCTGCCATTAATGAACCCACCATAATGGTGCTGGCGCCTGCCGCAATCGCTTTTGCCATATCGCCTGAATAACGAATACCGCCATCAGCGATTAATGGAATTTGTTCTTTTAATGCACGAGCCACATTATCAATCGCAGAGATTTGCGGAACGCCAATCCCTGCAACAATACGAGTAGTACAAATTGAACCTGGGCCAATACCGACTTTGACCGCATCCGCACCTGCATCGAGTAATGCAAGGGCAGCATCACCTGTTGCGATATTTCCGCCAATCACTTGTACATTTGGATAATTATGTTTTACCCAACGTACACGCTCAATCACCCCTGCAGAGTGTCCGTGAGCAGTATCAACGACAATGACATCCGCTCCTGCATCAATCAAGGCTTCAACACGGCTTGGCGTTTCAATCCCTGTTCCCACAGCAGCCCCTACACGCAAACGCCCTAAATCATCTTTACAGCTGTTTGGATATAATGCGGCTTTACGGAAATCTGTAACAGTAATTAAACCTTTTAAATTTTGATGGTCATCGACCACAACCACTTTCTCAATACGGTGTTGTTGTAATAAGGCTTGAATATTTTCTTTTGATTCGCCTTCTTTTACCGTTACTAAACGTTCTTGTGGCGTCATAATTTGGCTGACAGGTTGCTCTAAATCAACCACAAAACGAGTATCACGTTCGGTTACAATCCCCACGACTTTACCTTCATGTACCACAGGTACACCGCTGATATTATGTGCTTGTGTTAAATCTAACAATTCACGCACAGACGTTTCAGGACTGACAAATACAGGGTCTTTAACCATGCCTGCTTCAAACTTTTTCACTCGGCGAACTTCTGCCGCTTGTGATGCGATATCCATATTTTTATGTAAGATACCAATTCCGCCATTTTGAGCCATTGCAATCGCCATGCGTGATTCTGTTACGGTATCCATGGCAGCAGACACAAGTGGAATATTGAGTTGAATGCCACGTGTTAAGCGGGTTTTAAGGGAGACATCTTTAGGTAAGACAGTTGAATAGGCAGGTAATAACAATACATCATCGAATGTATAAGCATCTTGAACGATAGTTAGCATAATCATCTCACTGTTATTTGCGTGCGTTATTATAGCAATTTTTCAAGCCAGCGTGTTGTAGATTATGTATATAATTGAGTGTTTTTTATTCTCTTCTTAGTGAATGCGTAAATTGGGCATATTGTACAATATACCCAAGCAATTTACTAAAAAAAGGAATTATTCAGGTTTTCCTTTATTTTCTTCAACGTGTAAGATTTGATGTTTATCGGTATCGACTAAAATATAATCTTCATTGACCAAAAACCATTGTTGATTACGGTTCGGTTTAGTGAGATTTGCTTGTCGATAATCCATTTTATAGGCATCACTGCGGTAGTGTTGCGGTAAAATGTAGCCTGTTTGCCAGCGGTGTTGTTTAATGCGTTGTTCTGCTTTTTTTCCGCCTTTATGTCCGCCCTTACCCTGTTTTTGTTCATATGCAGGGGTATCATCTTCTCTATCAGGTGATGCCCAAGTCGTTGAACTTACAGTAAAACTGCCTATCATTAGTGCTATTAAAAGTGGGGATATTGTTTTCATACGTTTCGTCATCACATAAACCTATTTTTTTAGGAGTATTTCGATAGAATATCGTTTTACTCTTTTAATCTTTAACTGTATTTTAAAACATCTTGATGAATTATCACAGCACTTCATGATGTGGTGATTTCATCGTGAATATTTAAAGGAAGTACTTCTTGCTTTTAGTGTATAAAAAAAATGCAGAGAAACTATGAAGATTTAGCTTTTTTCTGCTACTGCCTTCTTCATCGTGTTAGAACCTGTTCATGATTAATTTTTTAGGCAAAAATGAGCTAAATCGCCAGCTTTTCAAGAAAAAATGCAGGTTAATCGTGGTTCTATCAAGCAAGTTTTAGCCATTTTTGACAAAAAAGTAAGTAAAAAACTTACTTTTTCTGTAGGCGTGAAAAGCAATGATTTTGCATGAAATATTCTACAAAAAATATGAAAGCGTAATGAATCGTGAACAGGTTCTTAAGTATTACGTTGATGTAAATATTGACGGAACAATAACCAATTAAAATGCTCCCCAGGGTCGGTTTTGCGTACAGGAGCAATATCCGAATGTCCTGCGATATGATGTTGAATTTTTGGATAATGTTGCTGTAATACACTCACAACATTTGCCAAAACTTGATATTGAATTTCTTCAAAGGGCAAATCATCACTACCTTCTAGCTCGATGCCAATGGAATAATCATTACATTCGACTTTGCCTAAATAGCTTGAGCGTCCTGCGTGCCATGCTCGGTCATTAAAATTAACAAATTGAATGACTTCCCCTGTGCGTAAAATCAGCAAATGTGCTGACACTTCCATGCCTTTAATGCTTTGAAAATAAGGGTGTGCAGACCAATCTAATTGATTTTGAAAGAATTGTTGAATATAACCGCCCCCAAATTGCGATGGCGGTAGGCTAATGTTATGAATGACAACCAAACAAATCTCACTGTTGGCAGGACGTTGGTTAAAGTTTGGCGATGGTAATTGTGTAGCCCCATGTAGTACGCCGTGTTGAATTGAAAAGGTTGTCATCACATATTCCTTAAAAGTTACCAACCAAGTGCTTTTTGTTGTGCTGTAATCAGCTGTTGAATGCCTGTTTCTGCCATCATCAACATTTCATTACATTGTTGGCGAGAAAAGGGTTTATCTTCCGCAGTACCTTGAATTTCAATAAATTCACCTGCTTGGGTCATCACCACATTTAAATCGGTTTGACAATTTGAATCTTCTTCATAGCATAAATCAAGCAAGACATCATCTTGATAAATTCCAACTGATACCGCAGCCACTAAACCGAGTAAAGGGTCTTTTTTGATTTTCTTTTCGGTTAAAAGATGGTTAATGGCATCGACTAAGGCAACCGCCGCCCCTGTAATCGATGCGGTGCGTGTTCCGCCATCAGCTTGAATCACATCACAATCGATGGTGATGGTATGTTCACCTAATTTTTTTAAATCGACCATGGCACGCAAGCTACGACCAATGAGACGTTGGATTTCTTGGGTACGTCCTGTTTGTTTACCACGAGATGCCTCTCGGTCGGTGCGTGTATGGGTTGAGCGTGGGAGCATACCATATTCTGCCGTTACCCAGCCTTGTCCTGTGCCTTTGAGAAAGCGTGGTACGCTATTATCTACGCTGGCAGTACATAATACTTTGGTGTTGCCAAATTCGATGAATACCGAACCTTCTGCATAGCGTGTGTAGTGGCGTGTAATTTTAATATCACGCAGTTGGTCATTTGCTCGTTGGTCAATACGCATGATGAGATTACCTTTATCAATAATGTTTTGGTGTTATAGTATATCATAGGATATACAATATCATGATGTTAAAAATCGCCATTTTCTGTTAAAATAGAGCGTTTATTTGTCCAGCATTTCGCTAGACACATTGATATTAAATTGAGATTAAAAGGAACGATTATGACGGTTCAAACCTTCATTCCCACTGCGTCCGTTGCCACAGAAAACACTGTTCACCAACCATCGCACACGCCAAGCGGTACAGTTAAAAAATTGTACATTGAAACGCAAGGGTGTCAGATGAATGAATATGACAGTCATCGTATGGCGGATTTATTAAATGATTCTCATGGTTATGAATTAACAGATAATCCTGCAGAAGCGGATATTTTATTGATGAATACCTGCTCGATTCGTGAAAAGGCTCAAGAAAAAGTCTTTAGTGAATTGGGACGTTGGCGTAAATTAAAAGAGCAAAACCCTGATTTAATTATTGGTGTAGGCGGTTGTGTTGCATCGCAAGAAGGAGACGTGATTCAAAAACGAGCTCCTTATGTGGATATGGTATTTGGCCCGCAAACTTTGCACCGTTTACCGCAAATGCTTGACCAACATCAACAACAAGTCGATAAACCGAAAAAAGAAAAAATTAAATTGGTCGATATTTCATTCCCAGATATTGAAAAATTTGACTTTTTACCTGAACCACGAGTCGAAGGGCATAAAGCTTTTGTATCGATTATGGAAGGCTGTTCCAAATATTGTTCATTCTGTGTAGTTCCTTATACTCGTGGCGAAGAAGTTTCCCGACCGCTTGATGATGTATTAGCCGAAATTGCAGGTTTAGCGGAAAAAGGCGTGCGTGAAATCAATTTATTGGGGCAAAATGTCAATGGTTATCGTGGTGAAACCTTTGATGGCGGAATTTGTACCTTTGCGGAATTGATTCGTTTAGTGGCTCAAATTGATGGCATTGGACGGATTCGCTATACCACATCGCACCCATTAGAATTTTCTGATGAATTGATTGAGTGTTATCGTGATTTACCGCAAATGGTTTCCCATTTACATTTGCCAGTACAAAGTGGCTCAAATGATGTATTAAAAGCCATGAAACGTAATCATACCATTGATGTCTATATTGATAAAATTGCAAAATTGCGTGCCATTCGTCCAGATATGCACTTATCTAGCGATTTTATTATTGGCTTTCCGGGAGAAACAGACGAACATCACCGAGAGAATGTTCAATTTATCAAAGATTTAGATTTTGACCATTCTTATAGTTTTATTTACTCAAAACGCCCTGGTACACCTGCATCAGAATTGCCTGATGATACGCCTGAAATCGTAAAAAAAGCACGTTTAGCCGAAGTACAACAAATCATCAAAAAATCTAGTATTGATAAAACCGATGCTATGCTTGGACGAACAGAACGTGTGCTGATTGAAAAAGTATCGGAACAAGACCCAACCATGCTGATGGGGACAGCAGACAATACTCGTTTGGTGTGCTTTAAAGGCGACCCAAGTTGGATAGGTCAATTTGCAGATGTCAAAATTACCGAAATCAAAACCTTAAATTTGGTACAAGGTGAAGTGGTAAGGTTGGAAAAACAAGCTATTTAATTGTAAAAAAGCCATTTATCTGTTAGAAATAAATGGCTTTTTTTGTAGGACGAAAAGATGAAAATAAAATTTATCTCGATTTTATGTGCAATTTTGTGCTTATGTGCATCAACAAATATAATGACTGCAACCAGAACTGTAGAACTAATGCCACACAAACAAACTCAACAAAGCTTTAAAGAACTAAAGGCATTAGCTGAACAGGGTGATGCTGATGCTCAAAATAGTCTTGGGAGGATATATTTAATAGGGCAAGGCACAACACAAGATTCACAACAAGCTTTTTATTGGTTTAAAAAATCAGCAGAACAAGGCAATGCACAGGCTCAATTTAATCTTGCTGTAAGATATTCTGAAGGAAAAGGTACAACACAAGACTACCAACAAGCCTTGTACTGGTATAAAAAATCAGCTGAAAAAGGAATTGCAGAGGCTCAATATAATCTTGCTGTAATGTATTCTGAAGGAAAAGGTACAACACAAGACTACCAACAAGCCTTGTACTGGTATAAAAAATCAGCTGAACAAAATTATGCACAAGCCCAATATAATCTTGCTTTCATGTATCATGAAGGACAAGGTACAAAACAAGATGATAAACAAGCCTTTTATTGGGTTAGAAAATCAGCTGAGCAGGGTCATGCACAGGCTCAATTTAATCTTGCGTTTATGTATTATCAAGGGCAAGGTACAAAACACGATGATAAACAAGCCTTTGATTGGTTTAAAAAATCAGCTGAACAAGGCAATGCACAGGCTCAATATCATCTTGGGTTGATGTATGTAGATGGTTTAGGTATAACACAAGACTATCAACAAGCCCTTTACTGGTTTAAAAAATCAGCTGAACAAGGGGATGTACAAGCTCAATATAATTTTGGAGTGATGTATGATAAAGGTCTAGGTGTAAAACAAGACTATCAACAAGCTTTTTACTGGTTTAAAAAATCAGCTGAACAAGGTCATGTAAACGCTCAATATAATCTTGGTGGGATGTATGATAAAGGGGAAGGTACAAAACAAGACTATCAACAAGCCTTATATTGGTATAAAAAATCAGCTGAACAAGGTTATGTAAAAGCTCAATATAATCTTGCTTTAATGTATTATAAAGGGAAAGGTGTAAAACAAGATGATAAACAAGCCTTTGATTTATTTAAAAAGTCAGCAGAGCAAGATTTTGCACAGTCTCAATATAGTCTTGCTTTGATGTATCAACATGGTTTAGGTACAAAAGCCGACCCAGCACAAGCGAAATATTGGTTTAACCGAGCTTGTAAAAATGGACTTAAGCAAGCCTGTCAGTAATATAGGAAAGAAAAGATGAAAATTTTTCCAATTTTATGTGCAATTTTGTGTTTAAGTGCGTGTGCAAATACAATGACCACAACCAAAACTGTAGAACCAACACCACACGAACAAACAGCACAAACTCAACAAAGTTTTGAAGAAGTAAAGGCATTAGCTGAACAAGGAGACAAGGTTGCTCAATTTGATTTAGCAATGATGTATTATAATGGGCAAGATGTAACTCAAGATTATCAACAAGCCTTTGATTGGTTTAGAAAATCAGCAGAACAAGGGTATGCAGAGGCTCAATATAGTCTTGGGGTGATGTATGAACAAGGAGAAGGTACAACACAAGATTATCAACAAGCCATAGATTGGTATAAAAAAGCGGTAGAACAAGGTTTTGCACAGGCTCAATATAATCTTGGGGTGATGTATTATGAAGGACAAGGTGTGAAACAAGATTATCAACAAGCTTTTTATTTATTTAAAAAATCGGCAGAACAAGGGGATGCAGAGGCTGAATATAATCTTGGGCTGATGTATGAACGAGGAGAAGGTACAAAACAAGACTATCAACAAGCCTTTAATTGGTATAAAAAATCAGCAGAACAAGGTTTGGCACAGGCTCAATATAATCTTGGGGTGATGTATTATGAAGGACAAGGTGTGAAACAAGATTATCAACAAGCTTTTTATTTATTTAAAAAATCGGCAGAACAAGGGTATGCAGAGGCTCAATATAGTCTTGGGGTGATGTATGATAAAGGGGAAGGTACAAAACAAGATTATCAACAAGCCTTTGATTGGTATAAAAAATCAGCAGAGCAAGGTGTTGCACAGGCTCAACATAATCTTGCTGGTATGTATAGAGAAGGAAAAGGTACAAAACAAGATGATAAACAAGCCTTTGATTGGTTTAAAAAATCAGCAGAACAAGGTTTGGCACAGGCTCAACATAATCTTGGAGTGATGTATTATAAAGGGCAAGGTACAACACAAAATTATCAACAAGCGTTTGAATGGTTGAAAAAATCAGCAGAACAAGGTGTTGCACCAGCTCAATATCATCTTGCTGTAATGTATGATAAAGGGCAAGGTACAACACAAGATTATCAACAGGCTTTGATTTGGTATAAAAAATCAGCAGAACAAGGTATTGCACCAGCTCAACATAATCTTGGGGCGATGTATTATAATGGAAGTGGTGCAAAACAAGACTATCAACAAGCCTTTGATTGGTTGAAAAAATCAGCAGAACAAGGATATGCACACTCTCAATATAGTCTTGGAGTGATGTATGAACAAGGACGGGGTATAATACAAGATGCTAAACAAGCCTTGTATTGGTATAAAAAATCAGCAGAACAAGGTCATGCACAGGCTCAATATAATCTTGGAGAAATGTATCAATATGGTTTAGGTACAAAATCCGACCCAGCACAAGCGAAATATTGGTTTAACCGAGCTTGTAAAAATGGACTTAAGCAAGCTTGTCAGTAATA
This sequence comes from Acinetobacter sp., assembly GCA_041854545.1. GTDB lineage: Bacteria > Pseudomonadota > Gammaproteobacteria > Pseudomonadales > Moraxellaceae > Acinetobacter. Next base: position 10,853 of record JBHACK010000058.1, read on the forward strand.
TAGGAAAGAAAAGATGAAAGTTTTCCCAATTTTATGTGCAATTTTGTGTTTAAGTGCGTGTACAAATACAATGACCGCAACCAAAACTGTAGAACCAACACCACACGAACAAACAGCACAAACCCAACAAAGTTTTGCAGAAGTAAAGGCATTGGCTGAACAAGGAGACAAGGTTGCTCAATTTGATTTAGCAATGATGTATTATAATGGGCAAGATGTAACTCAAGATTATCAACAAGCCTTTGATTTGTTTAGAAAATCAGCAGAACAAGGGTATGCAGAGGCTCAATATAGTCTTGGGGTGATGTATGATAAAGGGGAAGGTACAAAACAAGATGATAAACAGGCAATTAATTGGTATAAAAAATCGGCAGAACAAGGCTATGCACAGGCTCAATATAATCTTGGAGTAACGTATGAAAAAGGGATTGGTGTAAAACAAGACTATCAACAAGCCTTATATTGGTATAAAAAATCAGCTGAACAAGGTATTGCAGAGGCTCAATATGGTCTTGGAGAAATGTATGGTAATGGAAATGGTGTAAAACAAGACTATCAACAAGCCTTATATTGGTATAAAAAATCAGCTGAACAAGGTATTGCACCAGCTCAATATAATCTTGGGGTGATGTATTTTAATGGAAATGGTATAAAACAAGATGATAAACAAGCTTTTGATTTATTCAAAAAATCAGCGGAGCAAGGTTTAGTACAGGCTCAACATAATCTTGCTGTAATGTATGAGAAAGGTCAAGGTACAACACAAGACTATCAACAAGCCTTATATTGGTATAAAAAATCAGCTGAACAAGGGTATGCACAGGCTCAACATAATCTTGGGGCTATGTATTATAAAGGACAAGGTACAAAACAAGATGATAAACAAGCCTTTGATTGGTTTAAGAAATCAGCAGAACAAGGTTTTGCAGATGCTCAACATAATCTTGGGGTGATGTATTATAATGGAAATGGTACAAAACAAGACTATCAACAAGCCTTTGATTGGTTTAAGAAATCAGCAGAACAAGGGAATGTACAGGCTCAATATAGTCTTGGAGCGATGTATTATCAAGGACAAGGTGTGAAACAAGATTATCAACAAGCCTTTGATTGGTTGAAAAAGCCAGCTGAAAAAGGTCATGCAGACGCTCAATATAATTTGGGGGTGATGTATGATAAAGGAGAAGGTACAAAACAAGATGATAAGCAAGCCTTTTATTGGTTTAAAAAATCAGCTGAACAAGGGTATGCACAGGCTCAACATAATCTTGGGGTGATGTATTATGATGGAAATGGTACAAAACAAGACTATCAACAAGCCTTTGATTGGTTTAAAAAATCAGCTGAACAAGGACATGCACCAGCTCAATATAATCTTGGAGTGATGTATAAAAAAGGTCAAGGTACAAAAGCCGACCCAACACAAGCGAAATATTGGTTGAATCAAGCTTGTAAAAATGGATTTGAGCAAGCCTGTTAGTTACCTTAATATCTTTACTAAAGCGTCTTATCCTAGGGGCGAATTGTACAAAACATCGCCCCTAGTTATTTTAATGTTTTTCCATTAAAATAATGAGAGAAGTTATTTTTTTAATTAGGAAAACGCCCTTGTCCGCTAGCATTCATCGTACAGTAAAATTTAACGACATTCGCCTTGAACATTTAAAACGCATTTTAGGTGCGTATCACGCCCATTTAAAACAAATCGAACAACGTCTTTCTGTAACTATTCATCAACGTGGTGAACTATTTTCTATTGAAGGTGAACTTGCCCAAGTCGAGCAAGCCGAGCAAATTTTACAACGTTTATATGAAGAATCAGAACAACACGCCATTACGGCTGAACAACTGCATTTAATTATTCAAGCCAGCCAAACTGAACGCCATATTCACCACGAATTACCCATTCAAGAAGATGACAGCGAAGCTCCAATGGACGTGTATTTGCAAACTCGCAAAGGACGAATCAACCCACGAGGAGCAAATCAACGCCGTTATGTACAACGCATTTTACAAAGTGATATTTCTTTTGGTATAGGGCCTGCAGGGACAGGGAAAACCTATCTTGCAGTTGCTGCCGCCGTGGATATGTTGGAACGTAATGAAATTCAACGGATTTTATTGGTACGTCCTGCGGTGGAAGCAGGGGAAAAATTGGGCTTTTTACCGGGGGATTTAACCCAAAAAATTGACCCTTATTTACGCCCATTGTATGATGCTTTATATGAAATGTTGGGCTTTGAAAAAGTCGCTAAGTTGATAGAACGTCAAATTATTGAAGTTGCACCACTTGCCTAT
>JBHACK010000059.1:0-5219 GCA_041854545.1 Acinetobacter sp.
ATATTGTGCAAAAACATATTCATACGAGCTAAGTTATAAGTCGTATGGTTAATTTCTTGTCCAAAAAATCCTTCTTCTATCACATGTTCATCAAACTGTTTTTTCGCTTGTAAAAGCAGAGAACCTGAACCACAAGCAGGGTCATAAATTTTATTGACTGTGCTTTGTCCGTAGAGTGCTAATTTTGCAATCAATTTTGAAACGTGTTGCGGTGTAAAAAACTCTCCGCCTGACTTACCTGCATTAGCCGCATAATTGGAAATCAAAAACTCATAGGCATCACCAAATAAGTCAATTTGATTGTCACTAAAATTGCCAAAATCAAGCTCAGCAACGCCTTTTAACACTGCTGATAAGCGTTTATTTTTATCAGCCACAGTATTACCCAAACGGTTACTGGTGGTATCAAAATCGGCAAATAAGCCTTTAATGTCATTTTCAGAGGCATAGCCACTAGCAGAAGATTCAATTGCAGTAAAAATATTTGCTAAATCTGTGTTTAAATCTTGATTTGTATGAGCAGTCTTAACTACATTGACAAATAATTGACTTGGGTAAATAAAAAATCCTTTTGCTTTAATTGTATCATCTTTAATTGTATCTAAAATTGGGTTTGTATCATCAAAACTTGCATAATTGACACTTTTATCCCCTGCCTCAATATAATCGGCAAAATTTTCACTAATAAAACGATAAAATAATGCCCCTAATACATATTGTTTAAAATCCCAACCATCTACAGAACCACGAACATCGTTGGCAATTTGCCAAATACGGCGATGAAGTTCAGCACGTTGTTGTAAACTGGTCATAATATTATCCTATACATTTTAAAAAAATAAGTGATATTCTAACATAAAAATAAGGCTTAACGAAAATCGCTAAGCCTTATTGGATAAAAAATTAAGCTTTATCCACGCACCGCTTGAATCGCTTCCGCAACAGACTGTTTAAAACGTTTGACCATTTCTTCACATTCTTCTTGCTTAATGTTTACGGCACAAAGTACACGCACCACATTACCGCCACGACCGCCACGCTCTAACAATAGTTTGTTTTTAAAGCAGGCTTTTTGAATTGCTGCCGCTAATTCGCCATCGTGTGGATATGCACCAATCGCATCTTTTTCTTTACGTTCATCAACAATTTCGATGCCCATCATTAAGCCACGACCACGCACATTGCCAATACATGGGAATTCTTTCGCCAATTCAGTCAATGCTGATTTTAAGTATTCGCCACGTTCAATCGCATTTTGTGCAAGATTTTCTTCACGTAAGATTTTTAAGGTTGCTAAACCTGTTGCCATTGCTAACTGGTTGCCACGGAATGTGCCTGTATGTCCAGCAGGTTGCCAAGCATCAAACTTTTTCTTAATCGCTAATACCGCTAATGGTAAGCTACCACCAATCGCTTTTGACATTACCACGATATCTGGTTGAATGCCTGCGTGTTCATAGGCAAACATCTTACCTGAACGGCAGAATCCTGCTTGTACTTCATCTACAATTAACACGATGTCATGTTTTTCGGTAACTTCACGGATTTTTTGTAACCATTTCACAGGTGCAGGTACAACACCGCCTTCACCTTGAATCGCTTCTAAAATCACCGCAGCAGGTTTTACAACACCACTTTCAACATCATTGATAAAGTTTTCAAATTGATAGGTTAAAGCATCAACACCTGCTTCACCGCCTAAACCTAATGGGCAACGGTATTCATGAGGATATGGTAAAAATTGCACACCTGCCATTAAATTTTGTACAGGAACTTTTGCATTTAAATTACCTGTTAATGACAATGAGCCATGTGTCATTCCGTGGAAACCGCCTGAAAATGCAATCACATTACCACGACCTGTGTAGGTTTTCGCTAATTTAATCGCTGCTTCGTTGGCATCTGTTCCTGCTGGCCCTGTGAATTGTAAAACATATTCATCTTTCGGGAAGAAGGTTAATAATTCTTCGCTAAATGCGTCTTTTAATGGTGTAGTTAAGTCAAGGGTATGTAAAGGTAAACCACTTGCTAATACATCTTGAATTGCTTGGATTACGGCTGGGTGATTATGCCCCAAAGCCAAAGTCCCCGCCCCTGCTAAAAAGTCAAGGTATTGATTACCTTCAACATCTGTTACCCAGCATCCTTGTGCTTTTGCAATAGCTAAAGGCAATTTGCGTGGATAACTACGAACATTTGACTCCATTTTATTTTGACGGGTCAAATAGTATTCATTTGTGGCATTAGAAATTGGATTTACAGGAGTAACGCTCATATCGGATTACCATCTCAGATAAGGGTTGAAGAAAATAAGTCGGACTTTTGGTTTTGACTCGGTGCTTGTTTATGCCATTATTATCCCACAAAATGTAGGACAATCCTATGACTTTTTGTGCCTTACACAAAATAAAAACGGCATAATACGCTTTTTTTATAAAAAATAAAGTTTTTTTATGTAGATTTGATTTTTTAGGATATTTTTTCATCATTTTAAGTCGCTATTTTAAGTCGCTTTAGTCATCTTCACTTTTCTGTTACACTACAAATGATTTTTATGATTTAACTTAAGATTTATGCACGCTCAAGCTTTCCAACTTGTTACCGACTATTCCTCAGCAGGCGACCAACCCCAAGCGATTGAACGACTAGTACACGGCGTTCGTCATCATCATTATCAAAAACAATTATTACTGGGCGTTACAGGTTCAGGCAAAACTTATACCATGGCAAATGTGATTGCTCAATTACAACGCCCAACCATCATCATGGCACACAATAAAACCCTTGCCGCTCAATTATATGGGGAATTTAAGCAATTTTTTCCGTATAATGCCGTGGAATATTTTGTCAGTTATTATGATTATTATCAGCCTGAAGCCTATGTGCCATCGTCCGATACTTTTATTGAAAAGGATTCATCGATTAATGACCATATTGACCAAATGCGGTTATCGGCAACTCGTGCTTTATTAGAACGCCGTGATGCCATTATTATTGCGTCTGTTTCTGCAATTTACGGTTTAGGCGACCCAAATGCCTATATGCAAATGTTATTACATCTTGTACACGGCGATAAAGTCCATCGTGATGCCATCATTAAACGTTTAGTTGAATTGCAATATCAGCGTAATGATGTTGAATTTACACGGGGTTGTTACCGTTTGCGTGGTGAAATTATTGATATTTTCCCTGCGGAATCGGATTCGGAAGCCTTACGCATTGAATTATTTGATGATGAAATAGATTCGATTCGTTGGTTTGACCCGCTTACAGGTAAGATGTTACGCAAAGTTCCCCGTGCAACGATTTATCCAAAGAGTCATTATGTTACCCCTAAAGACCATTTACAACGTGCGATGGACACCATTCGTGCCGAATTAGATGAGCGTTTAGCCTATTTCCGTGAGCATGATAAGTTAGTGGAAGCTCAACGCCTAGAGCAACGCACTCAATATGACCTTGAAATGATGCAACAGCTCGGCTATAGCAATGGCATTGAAAACTATTCACGGCATTTATCAGGGCGAAATGCAGGGGAAGCACCGCCAACTTTATTTGATTATTTACCTGAAGATGCGTTATTACTGATTGATGAATCACACGTTACCGTACCGCAAATTGGGGCAATGTATAAGGGCGACCGCAGTCGTAAGGAAAATTTAGTAAATTATGGTTTCCGTTTACCGAGTGCATTAGATAATCGCCCAATGAAATTTGAAGAATGGGAACGTATCATTCCAACCACGATTTTTGTGAGTGCGACCCCTGCTCAATACGAATTAGAACACAGCCAACAAATCGTAGAACAAGTGGTACGTCCAACGGGCTTAATCGACCCTGAAATTGAAATCCGCCCTGTGCTTACCCAAGTAGATGATATTTTATCGGAAATTCATTTACGCAAACAGCACAATGAACGAGTGCTGATTACCACATTAACCAAACGCATGGCGGAAGATTTAACCAGTTATCTCAAAGAATATAATATTAAAGTCGCCTATCTACATTCTGATATTGATACGGTTGAGCGAGTAAAAATTATTCATGAATTACGCACAGGCGTGCATGATGTGTTAGTCGGTATTAACCTATTGCGTGAAGGCTTAGATATGCCTGAAGTATCACTTGTCGCCATTTTCGATGCTGATAAAGAAGGCTTTTTACGTTCGGCACGTTCTCTCATTCAAACCATTGGACGTGCCGCACGTCATATCAAAGGCAAAGCCATTTTATATGCCGATACCATCACCGATTCAATGCAAACCGCAATCGATGAAACCGAGCGTCGCCGTAAAAAACAAATGGAATTTAATACCCTACATGGCATTACGCCACGCAGTGCCGTTCGTCAAGTGATTCAAGAATTAGACACAGGCGAAGATTTATCACAAGAGCAACATTTACAACAGGCTCAAGGGCAATATCTACAAGAATTACAGAAAAAGTCCAAAAATACGGTGCTAGAACCGAACTTATCAGACGATGAACAACATTTACTCACTAATCCAAAACTATTAGCCAAACATATTGCCAAATTAGAAAAAGAAATGCTCAAAGCATCTAAAGCCCTTGAGTTTGAAAAGGCAGGACGTTTGCGTGATGAAATGCTAAAATTAAAACAATATCTGCTTTTAGGAGAGTTATAATGTCTTATTCTGAACTTATCCTTGCGTCTTCCAGCGAAACACGAAAACAACTGCTACAACGGCTTGCTTTGCCCTTTCGTTGCATTTCACCTGATATTGATGAATCTGCACATGGCGAACAACACGCCGATGATTTAGCCCTACGCTTAGCACAACAAAAAGCCCATGCCATTGCCCAACAGTACCCAAATGCCTTAGTGATTGGCTCTGACCAAGTGGCATGGCGAACAGATAATCCACAACAATTTTTAGGAAAACCTTTAACCGTTGAAAAAGCCATTCAACAACTACTCGACAGTTCAGGAAAAACCGTCAATTTTAGTACTGCAATTAGCGTACAACAACACGCCACAGGCTTTTATCAACAGCAAATTTGCCATTATGCAGTACAATTTCGCACATTAAATCAAGATGAAATCGAACGCTATATTACCCATGATAATCCATTACATTGTGCAGGCAGTTTTAAAGCCGAATCCTTAGGCATTAGCTTATTCCAATCGATGCACGGCGATGACTTTACCAGTTTAATGGGCTTACCCTTAATTGCCTTAACCCATATTTTACGGCAAT
>JBHACK010000060.1:0-2638 GCA_041854545.1 Acinetobacter sp.
AAATAGTAACGAGCAATATCACAGGTTTTGATGATTAACGCTGTTGGAATGTGTGATTGAATATAAAGCAACTGACCTTCAGCATTACGACTGACTAATCCCACGGCGTTGAGATAACTCTCTACTTCACTTTCTGCATCAAAAATCGCTTTATTGACCACATCAAGATTGATTTCTTTATAGCCATAATCACCATTTTTATCACTTAGCTCTGCAATTTCTTGCTCACCAAACCGCAAAACTAAATCATCAAGTGTAATCATTTTCCAACCTATCTATACAAGAGCGGAAAATCCGCCCTTGTATCTAACCAATCGTTTTACTTCTTGATTTTTAATGTTGCCACCGCTTCAGGTTTTAACACCATGGGTAAAACATTTGTTTGTACACGCAAGCTCCAACCACGGTCATGTGGTAACTTTTCACGGCTCACATAAATTTGTTCCGCTTTAGTATTTACCGTTGCATTCATATCTGCTGGAGCAAAGAACTCACGGAATACATTACGAGTACCTTTTGGTAGCCAAATGGCTTCATCATCTGCCAATTTTTCACCATTTTCAAACTCATAATCGTACAACAAGAATGAAATCCCTTTATGCTCAAACGCAAATGCAACTTCACCTTGGGTATAACGCACAGCGGTTTGATAACGCAGATAAATCTCTTTCATACTGTCGTGATAAGACAAGTTTTTTAGAAATCCAGCACTACATAATGCAATACTGCCATTATGTGGCTCACCATTTAAAGTTTTACTTTGAGCCACAATTACATCATCTAACTGCGGATTGATGTCATCTGCTAAATTAAGGGTATGAGTTTTGCGTTTTAAGCCAAATTCATCATAAATATTATAAATCTTAGATTTATCTTTATTTTTGATTTCACCCTTTAAGGCACAAAACATCAAATATTCACGACTAAACCCCAATGTATCTTTAGCAAGTTGCAATTTGTCATTCACCAAATCTGCAACTGCGACCACACTATTATCAGAACCAAAAGCACGCAAATTTTGTACATCATCTGCCAAAATTTGGTCATTAATGGGTAAATGAATGGCATGGAATGTTTTTGGAGCAGTACGAGTTTCACGCACACCTTCCCCTGCAACACCACGAGGTACAGCTTGCACTAAACCTAAATGCTGTTGTTTCTGTTCCACATTGACATAGGTCGTGGTCAAATAGGCAGGCGTAAATACCCCTAATTGACGAATTTTTGTTGGATTGTCAGGCAAACGTTTAACTGCTTCAGTTAAAGCCTTAACATTAAAATATTGATTATTGGATAAAGGCATATTAATTCTTCCTTATAAAGATGATGGCATTACATCAGGTTCGCCAGATGGATTGAAATACAACCCTGAATTAGTACCTGAATCTAATTCAGTTGCTAAAGGTTGAACAGCAGGCGTTTCAGAATTGGTTGCTGTACCAATATATTTAATGCCATACGCATCACCTTGTTGCATCAACGTTTCTGCTGATACATCACTAGGCAAAACCACTTTATCTAAACAAATCGTACATTGATGTGGTTGTACCATCACAACGCCATGCACTTCATCGGACAAAGCGATTAAATATTGATTTCGTGGCTCATACTTGACCACATCACCCAGTTTAGTCCCTTGTGGAGCAGACACGGCGATACGGCTATTCATGTCAGCTTCAGACTTCAAAATATCGGATAAAACAATTAATTGTTTATTTTCCATCATGTATCTCCAAAAGATTACCAATTTGGTTTTTGGTTACGAGCCATTGCATTATCAATCAATGGATTACCTGACCCTTGTGGGGGATTGTCCTGTTGATGTTGATAAGGTTGTGATAAAAATTCAGGAAAAGGCTTAGCAGTTTGTGTAGGAGCAAAATCAGCAATCATCGCTTTTGCTGTTTCAACATCTTGCGATAGCAACACATCAATGGTTTTGGCACTAATGCCTTGCCATTCACCTTTTTCGTTTTTGCTAAAACCTTTAGCAGAGAGTTCAGCTTCAACGGTTGTCTTTTTTGCTTCAGCTTCTGCTTTTTGCTTTTCGTCCTGCAGTTGCTTAATCAGTTCATCTTTTTTGGCACTTTCTGCTTTTACTTTTTCAAGTTCAGCTTTAAGTTGTTCGATTTCATTCATTTTTTCACCTTTTGATGGTTGAGCTGTTGGGTTTGACGTTGGGTCATCAGACAGTACAATCGCTGATGTTTCACTATCTACGCCAGTTGGTGTAAATGAAACTTCAGGGATTTTACAATGACGTAAAATTAAGATAGGAGCAGTAACTGTTTGACCATTTACCACGGCGGTTTGACCATTGGTTAATTCTTCAGTACTACCTGCTTGAACATGAGCTGACATTTGCCACGGAAATCCATCATCTGATTCTTTGGCAATAGCAACAGCATCATCATTATTAAGTAATGTTCCACTCATTACTAATTGATGATTTTCAACTTTGAGCGAACCATACCCAACACGCTTTTCTCGGTCATGCAAAAGCAATACAGGCACTTTGTCATGAAATTCTAAAGTTGATAAATCAACAATGGCACGTTGTCCGCCATAGTTAAACGGCTTGCCAGAGTTTGCTACGCCTGTAAATGTACGTTTGTCATTATCAGTTTTGACTTGTACA
>JBHACK010000061.1:0-16028 GCA_041854545.1 Acinetobacter sp.
AAAGGCTTTACTCAACCTGAATTAAAATACCATGTTGTTGCCTATGATTATGGTGTAAAAACTAATATTTTACGTATGCTGGCTGACCGTGGTTGTAAATTAACCGTTGTTCCTGCACAAACCCCTGCAGAACAAGTGCTTGCATTAAATCCTGATGGTATTTTCCTATCTAATGGCCCAGGCGACCCATCCGCGTGCGATTATGCGATTGATGCAGTCAAAACGATTGTTGAAACCACACAAATTCCTGTATTTGGTATTTGCTTAGGACATCAAATTTTAGCTCTAGCAAGTGGTGCAAAAACCATCAAAATGAATCATGGTCATCATGGTGCAAATCACCCTGTACAAAACCTTGAAGATGGTACAGTGATGATTACATCGCAAAACCATGGCTTTGCGGTTGATATTGACACACTACCAAATAATTTAAAAGCAACGCATAAATCATTGTTTGATGGTACTTTACAAGGTATTCATCGTATCGATAAACCTGCGTTTAGTTTCCAAGGACATCCTGAAGCTAGCCCAGGCCCGCACGATTGCTCACCGTTGTTTGATAGATTTGTCAGTGAGATTGAGAAGTTTAAGGCGTAAAATTACATTGATTGGGTAAAAATATGTTTAATGAAGAATTGTTTGATAGAACCTACTATCTTAAAGAAAGAGAGCATTATCCATTTAAAAGAGGCAATTATCCTTTTGAATGGTTGGAAAAGCTCCCTTCATTAAAATATTATATGGGATTAAGTTACGATAGCGATTTAAGTAAATTGCTAGAAAATTGTAAAAAGTTTAATCTTATTTTACCCAATCAATTTATTCATTTTATGAGTACGCCAGAGTTACATACTAAAATTGGTACAAGGGGCGAGTATTTTAGACTACCCGAAGAACCATTGTACAATCCTTATACAAAAGGATATATGATTTATTTTATAATAGACAGTCAATATTGTTGGGATTATTATTTACATCTTTATCCAAATACAGAACAATACCATATTGTTTATGCTGATGATGAATATTATGGCGTACTAGCATCTACCAAAGAAGAATTATTGTTAGAATATAAAGATGAGAGCGAAATTGATGATATTTTGAAGAAAATATGCTTAATTGAAAATGATTTTGATGTTTTTATTCATAATAGATTTCAAGATTTTGTTGAATGGTTTAGAGAATATAGAGATGGGTTAATTTATGTGGCTTGTTGTACAAACCCAGAAAGTGCAAAAAGAGAAAGTCTTGTAAACATAGAAGATAAATCTATCAAATTATTGGGTATTTGCGAATCATTGCAAGATGAAAATAATTTAAAGAAATATATGAAATAATAAAGGTATTTGATATGAATAAATATTTAGTTTCTTTATTGTACTTAACTTTAAATACTTGCATAATACCAAAATCTGTTATTTATGGTTTGAATACCACTCTAAAACGCCAAAAGAAAGACTTATGCAAGATAAATTCAACCTAACCCTTGAACAAAATCGTTTTTTAGCAAGAAAAGATATCAATATGAAAAAACTAGCCTTAATTTTATTATCGGTATCGTTAGCATCTTGTATCCTTCCAACAAAGAAAATTCAAGAGTTTAATGAATATACTAATATTTATTCAGGAATGGAAAAAAATATTCCAAGCCGAGTTTATTTTATGAGTATTGCTCGTGCATATAACCAGTCAATGCAACAAAAACAATATCCTAATCAAAATATTAATATTTTAAATCCACAAGATACTCAATTTTCAAAATGTTTACAAACTGCATTAGATAATCATTTCTTTCAACCTGCATTATCAAAAGCTGTAAAAGCATATGTTGAAAATGCCAGCGATAAAGAAAAAAGCAGTGATAAGGCAGTGATTTATAATCCTTATGCCATTAAAATTAATGCCTTATTTGCAGATTTATTAAAAACCTATACGCAAGAGATTTCAAATACTGAAAAACAACAGCATTATGATAAAAATATAAAATTATATCATGAATATAGTGCTAAATTTAGAGAAACCAGTATTGCTTATGGGGATAGTTTATTTAGCCCAAGTTATTATCGCTATTTTGATGAACAATCAGAATTAAGTCAGGCATTACTCAAACAAGTTGAATTATGTCAGGGAGCAGAATAATAATGAATACACCTTTGACTTATCGAGTATATGTCTATGTCTTATAATACGAGCGAAAAACGAAATGAAGCCAGAGCGTGGGTTTTACGTTTAATGGAAGATAATGTTATTCGTACACGTCAGCAAATTTATAATGAAACCATTGAACTGGCTCAAATTTGTGAAGATGAACTTGCTTTAACTTTTCCATTTGGTCAATCTAAAGTCGAAAATTCGATTGCATGGGCAATTACCAGTTTAACCAAAGCAGGGATTTTAAATCGTTTAGGGCGTGCAACCTATAAAATTACCGAAACAGGTTTAATTTTAGCGGAACAATGGAAAGATAAAACGGTAATTAGTGAAAAAGAGTTTGCAGGATTGCCTGCTTGGGAAAAATATCGTCAAAGCATTGCGGAACGTAAACAAAGTAAATTAGATGAAAATGATGATTCCGTTACGCCTGAAATGATTTTCCGTTATGAGTTGGATTATGAACATCAAGCCATTCAGGCAATTACTGAACTGGAAACAGAATTAGCGGTTGAACTCTTGGAAAAATTACGCCAAGAAACACCAGTCTTTTTTGAAAAAGCGGTGATTCAATTACTTTTAGCAATGGGATATGGTGGTAAAGAAAAATTAGCTTTACACGTTGGTAAATCGCATGATGGCGGGATTGATGGGGTGATTAAACAAGACCCGTTAGGCATTCAAAATATTTATATTCAAGCCAAGCGTTATGCTGATGGAAATACCATTGGTATCAATGAATTACAGTCTTTTTCAGGTGCTTTGCAAGGGCATGGTGTAGAACGTGGCGTATTTATTACCACATCTTCCTATACCAAATCCGCCAAAGAGTATGCCGAACGTTTATTAGGAAAAATTGTGCTGATTGATGGTCAGCGATTGGCAACCTTGATGATTAAATATAAAGTGGGGATTCAAATTAAACGAACCCTTGAAATTTGTGAAATTGATGAAGATTTTTTTGAGTAAAGATAAATGATAAAAATTGACAATGAAACGTTTAAAGATGACAGTAATCAAGCGAATACAACATACTGGATATATAGTTATGTTGATAGACGATATATGCCCATTTAATATCCCACAAACTTAATGATAGATGATACCTTAATGAGTAAAGCGAGTAAAAACCATGCCTAAACGTACCGACATCAAATCCATTTTAATCATTGGGGCAGGCCCGATTGTAATTGGTCAAGCCTGTGAATTTGACTATTCAGGTGCCCAAGCCTGTAAAGCCCTTCGTGAAGAAGGCTACCGTGTCATTTTAGTCAATTCAAACCCAGCGACCATTATGACTGACCCATCAATGGCAGATGCGACCTATATCGAGCCAATTACTTGGCAAACCGTTGCAAAAATCATTGAAAAAGAACGTCCAGACGCTGTTTTACCAACCATGGGCGGACAAACGGCATTAAACTGTGCTTTGGCTTTAGATGAGCATGGTGTTTTAGCAAAATATGGCGTTGAGTTAATTGGTGCAACCAAACAAGCCATTGAAAAAGCAGAAGACCGTAAACTTTTTGATGAAGCGATGCGTAAGATTGGCTTAGAATGTCCACGAGCAGCGGTTGCTGAAACGATGGAACAAGCCTTAGAAATTCAATCACGTTTTGGTTTCCCTGTGATTATTCGTCCATCATTTACCATGGGTGGTTCAGGGGGTGGAATTGCCTATAACCGTGAAGAATTTTTAGAAATTTGTGAGCGTGGTTTTGACTTATCACCAACCCATCAACTCTTGATTGATGAATCATTGATTGGTTGGAAAGAGTACGAAATGGAAGTGGTGCGTGATAAAAATGACAACTGTATCATTGTGTGTTCGATTGAAAACTTTGACCCAATGGGCGTACATACAGGCGATTCTATTACCGTTGCACCTGCACAAACTTTAACCGACAAAGAATATCAAATTATGCGTAATGCATCGATTGCGGTATTGCGTGAGATTGGTGTAGAAACAGGTGGTTCAAACGTTCAATTTGGGATTAATCCAAAAGATGGGCGTATGGTCGTAATTGAGATGAACCCACGTGTCAGCCGTTCATCTGCTTTGGCATCAAAAGCAACAGGTTTCCCAATCGCTAAAGTTGCCGCAAAATTAGCGGTAGGTTATACCCTTGATGAGTTAAAAAATGATATTACAGGTGGCGTAACACCAGCATCATTTGAGCCATCGATTGACTATGTTGTAACCAAGATTCCACGTTTTAACTTTGAAAAATTCCCACAAGCAGAGCCAGTTCTAACTACGCAAATGAAGTCGGTTGGTGAAGTAATGGCGATTGGACGTAATTTCCAAGAGTCTGTACAAAAAGCCTTGCGTGGTTTGGAAGTGGGCGTGTGTGGTTTTGATGAAAAAATCAGCCTTGACACTGCAAATGCCAAAGATAAAATTTTAGTAGAATTAAAGGTGCCAGGCCCTGAACGTATTTGGTATGTTGCAGACGCATTCCGTCATGGCTTTAGTTTAGATGAAGTATTTGAAGCAACTAAAATTGACCGTTGGTTCTTAGTGCAAATTCAAGACATTATCAATACTGAAAATCAAATTAAAACCATGGGCTTTGGCGATTTAACTGCGGAAAATATCCGTCAATTTAAACGTAAAGGCTTATCGGATTTACGCATTGCCAATTTAATGGGCATTTCACAAAAACAATTCCGTAAACAACGTTGGAATTTAGGCGTTTATCCAGTTTATAAACGTGTGGATACTTGTGCAGCAGAATTTGCATCAAATACAGCGTATATGTATTCAACCTATGATGAAGAGTGCGAAGCAAATCCATCAAACCGTGAAAAAATTATGGTGATTGGTGGTGGGCCAAACCGTATTGGACAAGGGATTGAATTTGACTATTGCTGTGTACATGCCGCTTTAGCAATGCGTGAAGATGGTTACGAAACTATTATGGTCAACTGTAACCCTGAAACCGTTTCAACGGATTATGATACATCAGACCGTTTATATTTTGAGCCAGTCACTTTAGAAGATGTGCTTGAAATTGTACGTACTGAAAATCCAAAAGGCGTGATTGTTCAATATGGCGGTCAAACCCCATTAAAATTAGCACGAGCTTTAGAAGAAGCAGGCGTACCAATCATTGGCACAAGTCCAGATGCGATTGACCGTGCGGAAGACCGTGAACGTTTCCAACAAATGATTCAACGTTTAAATTTACGTCAGCCAAATAACAGCATTGTAAAATCAGCAGAAGAAGGTATTACCGAAGCGACCAAAGTCGGCTATCCATTGGTTGTTCGTCCATCTTATGTATTGGGCGGTCGTGCGATGGAAATCGTGTACAATGAAGAAGAGTTAAAACGCTATTTGCGTGATGCAGTACAAGCATCAAACGAAGCCCCTGTATTGCTTGACCGTTTCTTAGATGATGCGATTGAAGTTGATGTCGATTGCGTGTCTGATGGTAAAGATGTGGTGATTGGCGGTATCATGCAACATATTGAACAAGCAGGGGTACACTCTGGCGATTCAGCGTGTTCAATTCCGCCTTATTCATTAAGCCAAGAAATTCAAGATGAAATGCGTCGTCAAACCGTGGCTATGGCGAAAGAATTGGGCGTTGTAGGTTTGATGAATGTTCAATTTGCGGTTAAAGATAATGAAATCTACATCTTAGAAGTCAATCCACGTGCATCTCGTACTGTGCCATTTGTTTCTAAATGTATTGGCGAATCTTTGGCGAAAATTGCAGCACGTTGTATGGCAGGTCAAAGCCTACAAGAGCAAGGATTTACAACAGAAATCATTCCAAAGCACTTTAGCGTAAAAGAAGCCGTTTTCCCATTCGCTAAATTCCCAGGGGTTGACCCTGTGCTTGGGCCTGAAATGAAATCAACAGGCGAAGTGATGGGCGTAGGGCGTACCTTTGGTGAAGCCTACCATAAAGCGGTTTTAGGTTCAAATGACCGTTTACCAGAAGTGCCACAAGAAGGCGAAACCAAAACTATTTTCTTCTCTGTGCGTGATTCAGACAAACCACAAGCAGTCAAAATTGCTAAACGTTTTGCTGATTTTGGTTTTAAATTGGTTGCAACAGGCGGTACTTATGCGGTCATTTCGGAAGCAGGCATTCCATGTGAACGTGTGAACAAAGTAACTGAAGGTCGTCCGCATATCGTAGATATGATTAAAAACAATGAAATTCATTTTATTGTGAATACGACTGAAGGTAAACAAGCTCATCAAGATTCGTTCCCAATTCGCCGTTCAGCATTGCAAGGCAAAGTATATTATTCAACAACCTTAAATGGTGCTGAAGCCGTTTGCCAAGCTTTAGAGCAAGATAGCGAAATGGACGTCTATCGTTTACAGGATTTACAAGCTGGCATTTAACCTTGTAATGTTGTAAAGATAAGCAAAGCCTAATATGTTTGACATATTAGGCTTTTTAATAAAAAATGCTTTAAAAATAAGCAATTCTCACAATTCACTACATACTTTTTTCATAAAACACAGTACAATATCCACTAGTCTAAAAAAACATTCAAACTGCCTTAACAGCACGATAGGGCGGTTGGGTGTTTATTCATATTTAAAAAGGGAAAAATTATGCAACGTTACCCAATGACACCAGAAGGCAAAGCTGCTTTAGAAGCGGAATTACACAAACTCAAAACCATTGAACGTCCACGCATTACGCAAGCGATTGCAGAAGCGAGAGAACATGGCGACTTAAAAGAAAATGCAGAATACCATGCTGCTCGTGAACAGCAAGGATTTTGTGAAGGTCGTATTCAAGATATTGAAGGGAAATTAGGTTCAGCGGTCGTGATTGACATCAAAGACGTACCACAAGATGGGCGAGTGGTGTTTGGTGTAACTGTAACCATTGAAAACTTAGATACCGCAGAACAAATTACCTATAAAATCGTGGGTGATGATGAAGCTGATTTTAAGCAAAATAAAATTTCTATCAATTCACCGATTGCTCGTGGCTTAATTGGTAAATCTGAAGGCGATGAAGTGAAAATCACTACACCAAAAGGTGAAATTGAATATGAAATTATGCAGGTAGAATATCTGTAAAATTTGTAAGATTTAAATAAGGCAATCGAAAGAAAGCCTTATTTTTTTGTTGTAGAAAATCATTTTTCGATTATAATAACAGGGTATGATATTGATTATCATCATTGCGGCTGCTGAAACCGAATGAATTGATTTAATCTTGTGAGAATATGACTCATGCAATATCATGTCAAACTGCGTGGACGTGCATGGCGACGTAAACAAAAGTTTAAACCATCACATCAAGCTAAAATAAATTATCAACAACAAACAACAGAATGTTGGTGTTTAGAGAAATCTTGGAAGTTGATGTATGGTCGCCATGAAAAACTTCGTCGTGCCAAGAAATTGGGTTTTCTTTATCCTAGAAAATATGACGATTTAGTATTATTTGGATAATCTTAATGTGTTCCGAGTGATTTTGGAACACATTTTTTTAATCATTGATGATGTAAAATCATATGAATTTTCTCTTTATTTGTTCTAAAAATCAATGGCGTAGCCCAACGGCTGAACGTATTTTTAGACATTATCCACATTTAAATGTACGTTCTGCAGGCACAAGCCGACAAGCAAAACATTATATTCAGTTAAATGATATTATGTGGGCGGATAAAATTTTTGTGATGGAAGAAAAACATAAATCACAATTAACCAATTTATTCCGACAACATTTACAGTTTAAAGATATTATCGTGTTGGATATTCCAGATGATTATGCTTATATGGATTCAGAATTAATTGAATTATTAGAACTTTCAGTCAATCCATATTTACCAAGCACATCGCTTTAAAATACTAAATCATAATCAGATTCAAAATAATATTGTTCTGCGGTGATTGGGTCAGTAAATTGAATGGCTTTAGCAAGTAATTGTAAAGGTTGGCTAAAATCATCATCTGCTTTATGTTGAATGGTTGGATAAAAAGAATCATTTAAAATCGGAATACCTAATTGATTTAAATGGACTCTTAATTGATGTTGTTTGCCAGTTTTAGGTTTTAAAATATATTTTGCAAGGGATTTATCTTGATTTATTGCTAAAATATCAAGCCAAGTTTCACTATTTGGCTCACCATCTATACATTGCATAATATAAAATGGTTCGCCTTTTTGCATACAATAACGCATCGTTTGCGGAACGATTAAATCGGCTCGATAAGGAGCAATCGCATGATACGTTTTTTGGATTTGATGGGTTGCAAATAATTGTTGATAAATCCCCCGAGTTTGTTTTTGTTTAGAAAATAAAATAATACCTGCCGTTTCTCTATCTAGGCGATGAATAGGGGTTAAGTCTGTAAGTTGTAATTGTTGTTTTAAACGCACTAACAGGGTTTGTTGTAGATATTGTCCTGTTGGGCTTACCGTTAAAAAATGGGGTTTATCTACCACAAGAAAATGCTCATTTTCATACAAAATCTGATGGAAAAAAGGCACAACTGTTTCATGGGCTAAAAAACGGTAGTAATAAATGGTTTGCCCTGCTTGATAAGGGCTATTGATGCTAAGTGATTCGCCGTGTTGATTATAAATCAAGCTATCATCAAAACGTTGTTGCCATTCTTGTGATGAAATGTGGTTAAAATGTTGGCATAAATAAGCGTAAACCGTTGGAAATTGTTGTTGTGTGGGCAAATAGACTTGGCTAGCAGACACGCCATTTCGCATAGGGGGAATAAAGGACATGATAGACTCAACGTATTTTTAAAAACCATATCATAATCGTTTTCTCAATAAAAAACACCTACTCCGTAGAGTAGGTGCTTTGAACCTTGTCAATTTGACGATTAACCGCCGAATTGGTTCATTGTGTTTTTGCTTGCGTCGCCAGCTTTTAACGCATTCTCACCAGAGAAGATTTCTTTGTGGTCATCACCAATGTCAGAACCTGCCATTGCTTGGTGTTTCACACAAGCGATACCGCCACGGATTTCTTTACGTTGTACGCCTGCAACATACGCTAACATACCTTCATCACCAAAGTAGCCTTTTGCTAACTCATGTGTAGAAAGAGCAGCAGTGTGGTATGTAGGCAATGTGATTAAGTGATGGAATACACCTGCTTCACGTGCTGCATCTGCTTGGAATGTACGGATTTTTTCGTCCGCATCACGAGCCAATTCAGAGTCATCGTATTTCGCATCCATTAACTTCGCACGGTCATAACCTGAAACATCACGACCTTCAGCGACCCAACGGTCATACGCTTGCTGACGGAAATTGATTGTCCAGTTAAATGATGGCGAGTTGTTGTACACTAATTTCGCATCTGGCACTTGTTTTTTGATGTCGTTTACAAAGCTTGCAATACCTGCTACGTCTGGCGTTGGTGTTTCAATCCAAATCATGTCCGCACCATTTTGTAAGCTTGTTACACAGTCAAGTACAACACGGTCATGCTGTGTGCCTTCACGGAATTGATATAAACCTGAAGGTAAGCGAGTTGGGCGATGTAATTTACCATTACGCTTGATTAAGATTTCATCTTCTTTAGCATCTGCGATGTCGATTTCAGTTGTTTCTAAGTAGCTGATGTATTTAGATGCTAAATCACCTGGTTCACGAGATACTGGGATTTTTTGAGTTAAATCCGCACCTTCAGAGTCAGTACGAGCAACAATTACACCTTCATCAACGCCTAATTCTAAGAACGCATAACGTACCGCATTGATTTTCGCTAAGAAGTCTTCATGTGGAACGGTTACTTTACCTGCTTGGTGTCCACATTGTTTAGCGTCAGATACTTGGTTTTCGATTTGAATCGCACAAGCACCAGCTTCAATCATTTGTTTAGTTAAAAGATAAGTTGCTTCTTCGTTACCGAAACCTGCGTCAATATCTGCAATGATTGGTACAACGTGAGTTTCAAAGTTATCGATTTGAGCTTCGATTTCTTTAACTTTCGCTGTGTCGCCTGCTGCTTCAGCTTTTTGCATTGCACGGAATAAATCGTTTAATTCTTTTGCATCTGCTTGACGTAAGAACGTGTAGATTTCTTCGATTAATTTTGGCACAGCTGTTTTTTCGTGCATAGATTGGTCAGGTAAAGGCCCAAACTCAGAACGTAATGCAGCAACCATCCAACCAGAAAGGTAGATATAACGCTTATTTGTTGTACCAAAATATTTTTTGTTAGCAATCATTTTTTGTTGAGCGATGAAACCATGCCAGCAACCTAATGATTGAGTGTATTTGCTTGGGTCTGCGTCATATTCAGCCATGTCTTTACGCATAATTGATGCAGTATATTTTGCAATGTCTAAACCAGTATGGAAACGGTTTTGTACAATCATACGCGCAGCATCTTCAGGGCGAATTGCATTCCAAGTACCGCCAAGTTTTTCTTTTACTTTACGAACATGTTCGAGAGCTGATTGATAAGTCATGGTAATGTTCCTTTTAGGTTGAAAGGGAATCTACATAGAGTTATCTCAAAAATCAAAAGGTTTAAATTGATGTTTAAGATGATTCCATGTTTTCGTTGAGATAAGAATAAAACGCTTTTGCAAAATAATCCAATAGTTTGGCTTAATCTTCAGTATTTATTTAAAAAATGTCGTTTTAAAACCCATCAAATTTTATGATTATATTTTTAATATATTGATTTATAATGATAAATATTTTTGATTTTTCCTAGAAATTCCACTAAAATGGAGAATTAGACTTTGGTATAAGATAATTTGACTAAGGAAGAATTGAACATTTTTTAGGAAAAAATATCAACATAAAATGGAACAGACGGTAAAAAACAGGGCGAATATTCGCCCTATTTTAAACAGTGATTCTGCTGTTAAAGAATCGCTTTTAAACGTTCGACAACCTGTTCACATTGTGCCATATCTGCAACTAAAGCCATACGCACATGATTCATTCCGGGGTTGCCTGTCGCTGTATCTCGAGAAAGGTAACGACCTGCCAATACTTTAATATGGGCTTTTTCCATTAACATTCGTGCAAATTGTTCATCATCATCAACTTGTAACCAATAATAGAACCCTGCATCAGGTTTTTTTAACGGCAATAAATGCCCTAATTCTTGTTGGAATAGGTTAAATTTAGCACGATAAAATTGACGATTTTGCTCAACGTGTTGTTCATCATTCCACGCCAAAATAGACGCTAATTGATGTTGAACTGGCATCGCCGCCCCATGGTAGGTACGGTATAATAAATAAGGTTTTAAAATGTCCGCATCTCCTGCTACAAAACCTGAACGCATTCCAGGGACGTTTGAGCGTTTTGATAGCGAGTGGAAGACCACACAATTTTTATAATCGTGGCGACCAAGCTCGGCACAGGCTTCCAATAAGCCTGCAGGCGGTTCATCAAACCATAATTCTGAATAGCATTCATCAGATGCAATGATAAAATTGTATTGGTCAGCCAGTTGAATAAGTTTTTTAAGTTGTGCTTTGCTATACACAGCCCCTGTTGGATTACCGGGGGTGCAGATAAAGAGTAGAGCCGTTTTTTCCCATACTTCAGCAGGAACTTGCTCAAAATCACCTAAATAACCATTTTCTTCGGTACAGTTTACAAAATATGGTGTAGCTCCAGCCAATAACGTTGCCCCTTCATAAATTTGGTAGAATGGGTTTGGCATGACCACATAAGGTGATTGCTCACGATTTATCACCGTTTGAACAAATGAAAATAACGCTTCTCGTGTACCAGAGACAGGTAAAACTTGTGTTTCCGCATCAACTTGTTGTAAATGAAAACGGCGAATTAGCCATTGTGCAATGCTTTGGCGTAATTCAGGTAAGCCTTTACTGCTTGGATAAGTGGAAAGATGGTGAAAATTGTCCGCAATGGCTTGCTCAATAAAGGCTGGAGCAGGGTGTTTTGGTTCGCCGATTGAAAGTGGAATCAAGGGCAAATTGGGTACTTGAATATCGGCAAACAGTTGATTGAGTTTTTCAAAAGGATAAGGGTGCAATAATGCTAAACTTGGATTCATCGTCATATTCCAAAGACTTGGAGAAATTAAACATGAACGATAGTATAGCATTATTGCCAATTTAAACGTGTAATAATTTTAGCCTTGCTGTAACTGTTGGCTAAATTCATCTAAGGCGATTTTTAATTGTTCCGCAAAGTCAAGGGCTTGTTGATGTGTTAAGGGTTTACTTTGTGGATAGGTAATAAAGAAAATATCTTCTGCACGTTCACCAAATGTGGCAATGCGTGCTGAATGGATTTCTAAGCCATATTGCATAAAAATACTGCCCATTTTTGCCAATAGCCCTGGTTGGTCAAGGGTGATAATATCAATCACATTTTGTTGTAAGGTTTCATCAAAATGCGTATTGACCTGTGTTGCAACATTAAAATGGCGTAATTGTCTTGGAATTCGGCGTTGTTTTACATTTGGACGGACATCGGGTTGAATCAGGATTTTAATCAGTGCCTGTTTAACTTCGTCCATACGTCCAACATCATGGACTAAGGTTGCATAGCGGTCAAGCACTACATAACTATCTAAACTAAAGCCTTTATTTGCGGTGATGATGGTCGCGTGTTGGACATCTAAATCCATACGGTCAAGCACCATGACCGTTTTAGCAAATAGGTTTGGTTGGTCAGGGGTATAAATAAAAATTTCTACCGCATCGGCTTGTTTGACTTGTTCATGTTGATGGGCTTTCATTAAAATTAAGGGTTCAGTTTTTGTCCCATGTTGTAAAATGGCTTTGCTGTGCCAAACGACATTATCTGCTGAATTTTTTAGGAAATAATCATCGCCTAATTCTTGCCATAATTGCTCAATTTCTGTAGATGGAAAATCTTGCATTAAATCTTGTAATGCCATCAATTTGGTTTCAGCAATTAAGGATTGTGGGTCAATCGGTTGTTCTACGCCCATTTCAATTAATTCTTTGGTTTGTAAATATAATTGACGCATGAGCGATGCACGCCAGCTATTCCATAATTTTGGATTGGTGGCATTCATATCGGCAACGGTTAAGCAATATAAATAATCTAATTTACGAATCGTTCCTACTTTTTTGGCAAATTCTTGTACCACTTCAGGGTCGGAAATGTCTTTCTTTTGAGCGGTAACAGACATTAATAAGTGATAGCGAATTAGCCATGCAACAAATTGAGCATCATCTTCACTTAAGCCATGTAATCGACAAAATTCCAAGGCATCTTCCGCCCCTAAAATGCTGTGGTCGCCATTACGTCCTTTGGCAATGTCATGGAAAAAGGCGGATAAATATAATAAGTCATAGCGGGGCAGTTGTTGATAAACCGCACTAACCACAGGGAATTGTTCGCTAAATTCTTCGGTATTAAAACGTCTTAGGTTACGGATTAATAATAATGTATGTGCATCAACCGTATAAATATGAAATAAATCATATTGCATTAAGCCGGTAATTTTACCAAATGCAGGAATATAACGCCCTAAAACGCCATAACGTTTCATTGCAACTAACAGCGAGTATAGACGTTTGGCATCAGAGCGTAAGATATTGAGAAATAAAGCATGATGTTCTGGATTTTCACGAAATTTATCATCAATGGTGTTACTGGCAAGCAATAAGAGCCGTAAGGTTCTAGCACGAATACCTAAAATATCATGACGAGTTGCCCATAAATTAAATAATTCTAAAATGGCTTTAGGAGATTCAGCAAACACTTTATGATGTTGTACCGCTAAACGTCCATCAACTAATTTAAAATGCTCATTAATTTCAACAATTTGTCGTTGATAATTAGGTAAACGTGGGATAACAACCGATTCATGAAAATAGGTCAGGAGCATTTCATTTAAAGTCGAAACTTGTTGAGCAATTCGATAATATTGTTTCATAAATAATTCGATTGCTTCATTGCGTGGACGGTCAGGCTGGGAAATAAAGCCAAACTCTTTTGCAATTTCTCTTTGATAATCAAAAAGTAGGCGATTGTCATCACGTTTGGTGAGTAAGTGCAAATGATGACGGATTTTCCATAAAAAACGTTCTGCTTGTTCTAAAGTTTGTAATTCAAATTCAGATAAAAAACCTAAATGTGTTAAATCATAAATCCGATTAACTCGGAAATGACGTTTCGCAATCCAACCAATTTGATGAATATCACGCAAACCACCAACCGATTGTTTAATGTCTGGCTCAACCGAATTTAGCCGATGTTGTGAATGACGTTGCTCTTGCTCCTGCATTTTGGCATCAAAAAAGGTCTGGTCTGTCCATGTTTGAGCCACAATTTGCCGTGGATAACTGGCAAGTTCAGTTGCTCCAAAAACTAAACGTGCTTCAATTAAAGAAGTCGCAATAGTAATATCCTGTTTCGCCGTGTCCATACATTGTTGTAAAGTGCGTACACTTACTGCAGGTTTAAATTGCTTTAAATCCCATAAAGAAGAAACAAATTGTGATAACGCATTTTCCATCTCTTCGGTTAATTCATGCTCCACAAATACCATAATATCAACATCAGAATAAGGAAATTGCTCTTGTCGCCCATAGCCCCCAACCGCAAATAAGGCGACAGGAAATGCCGTTAAACCTGACCATTGCCATAAAGCTTTTAGCACATCATCAATCGCATGACTACGATTTAAAATCATGGCTCGAATATCATCATCTTGTAAATAATTGGCTTGTAATTGCTGTTCAATCAACGTCAGCCAATCTGCAAGCGTTGTGGTGATGGCTTGGTCAGGGTGATGTTGTAAATAGTCGGTGAGTGCGAGCATAGACAATTCTCTGTGTTAGGGTACAAAAGGATTCAGTAAACGAACAGGAATATGTTCAAAATCTTGAACATTTCGTGTTACCAACTCTCGCTCAAACTCAATATCTAATTCACACGCAGGGTGATATTGAGCAAACACATCATGTAAAGATTTTGGATTATGTTGATGTTGTAACTGTTGATATTGTTGATAGTTTAAGACGACATTGGTAATTTGCCCATGTTCGACAATAAAAACGGGTTCAATATGTAAAGCCGTATGATGTAACCAATGTTTAGTTGATTCAGGCAAATGATTCATTTCAATAAACATTTATTGTTCCCTTAAATCATGATAATGCTAAAACTATACGCAAAACGTTGTTAAAAATCAAGCATAAAAAATGGCAACTCTCAGTTGCCATTTTACCTTAATTTGCTTTGACTTGGACTAAATCTGCAGATTGTTTCGCCCATTCTCGTGCTTGCTCAATACTATCTGCACGAGCGGTTACTACGCCCATACGGCGTTTTACAAACCCTTCAGGTTTACCAAACAACCGCAAGTCAGTATTTGGATTTGCCAACACTTGCTCTAATTGATGATAAGACAAATTATTGGCATCTTGCCCAGCATAAATTACAGCACTTGCAGACACACTATGGCGTTGCGTATTAATTGGCAATCCTAAAATCGCTCGTGCGTGTAATTCAAACTCACTTTGAAATTGACTGGCAAGCGTAACTAAGCCGGTATCATGTGGACGTGGCGACACTTCACTAAACCACACCATATCGCCTTTCACAAATAACTCAACCCCAAAAATTCCACAACCGCCAAGGGCTTGCGTAACTTTATGGGCAATGCGTTGAGCTTCTTGCAAAGCTACAGCAGACATAGGTTGTGGTTGCCAACTTTCCACATAATCGCCTGATTCTTGACGATGACCAATCGGGTCGCAGAATGATGTTTCAATTTCGCCTGAATGTGGATTTTTACTGCGTACGGTTAAAAGCGTAATCTCAAAATCAAAGTCAATTTGCGATTCTACAATCACTTTTCCTTGATTCACTCGTCCGCCTTGCATTGCATATTCCCATGCTTTATCCACTTCATCAAAAGAAGTTACACGAGATTGCCCTTTACCA
>JBHACK010000062.1:0-11975 GCA_041854545.1 Acinetobacter sp.
GCGTCTGGTAATGTGGAAGTCCCTGCGGTTTATGCAGGGGTTGAACCTGAACAACGTCATGCTCGTTCGGCAGAATTACTCAAAGAATTAGGCTTAGGTGAACGTTTGCACCATCGTCCTAATCAATTATCAGGCGGTCAGCAACAACGTGTTTCGATTGCTCGTGCCTTGATGAATGGTGGTGATGTTATTTTAGCTGATGAACCAACAGGAGCATTGGATAAAAACAGCGGTATTGAAGTGATGCGAATTTTGCGTGAACTCAATGCCAAAGGTCATACCATTATTTTAGTTACCCATGATTTAAATGTAGCAAAAAATGCAACACGAATCATTGAAATTAGTGATGGTTTAATTATTTCTGACCGTCAAAATATTCCTGAACAAGCCATTGAAAAAATTGAAGAAACAGCCCCTAAACAACAGCAAAAAAAGCGTTCTGGTTGGCGTTCAGCCCTTGACCGTTTAGGTGAAGCTTTTCAAATGGCATTACTTGCCATGAATGCTCATCGTATGCGTACCTTTTTAACCATGCTTGGGATTATCATTGGGATTGCATCGGTTGTTTCAGTTGTTGCTCTAGGAAATGGCTCTCAACAACAAATTTTAAGTAATATTAGCAGTTTAGGAACAAATACCATTACCGTTTATCAAGGGCGTGGCTTTGGTGATAATTCTCGAACAGCGAATAATCGAACACTTGTTCCGTCTGATGCGGAAGCCTTAGCACAGCAACCTTATGTTGAAGCCGTTTCACCATCAGTCAGTACCAGCGTAACCGCTCGATTTAAAGAAACCGAAGCAACTGCCAGTATCCAAGGGGTTGGACAAGATTTTTTTACGGTGCGTGGTTTAGAGTTTAAAACAGGACAAGCCTTTAGTAAAACAGATGTATTACAACTTTCGCAAGATGTGGTGATTGATGAAAATACACGCAAACGCTTTTTTGCAGATGTTGACCCGATTGGACAAATTCTCTTATTAGGGGGCTTGCCTGCTCGTGTAGTTGGCGTAATTGACACACAAAAGAATATGATGGGCGGAAGTTCCGATAGTTTAACGGTTTATCTGCCTTATACAACGGTGATGAGTCGTATTCTTGGGCAATCTTATGTGCGTAACATTATCGTGCGTGTCAAAGATGAGTATTCAAGCAGTGCGGCAGAAAATGCGATTTTATCCCTTTTAGAACAGCGTCATGGGGCTCAAGATGTTTATACGCAAAACTCTGACAGCATTCGTGAAACCATTCAACAAACAACGCAAACCATGACCTTGTTAATTTCTGCGATTGCGGTGATTTCCTTGATTGTAGGGGGAATTGGGGTAATGAACATTATGCTGGTTTCGGTAACAGAGCGTACTCAAGAAATTGGGGTGCGAATGGCGGTCGGTGCTAGACAAAGCGACATCTTACAACAATTCTTAATTGAAGCGATTTTAGTGTGTATTTTAGGCGGGATTTTAGGTGTATTATTGGCTTTAGGTATTGGACAACTGTTTGCAAAATTTGCAGGCGGAACTTTCCAAATGGTCTATTCAACCACGTCAATCATTATGGCATTTGCCTGTTCAACCTTAATTGGCGTAGTGTTTGGATTCTTACCTGCTAAAAATGCGGCGAAATTAGACCCTGTTACTGCCCTTTCTCGAGAATAATGATGATGAAAAAAACGATTCTTTCTTTAACCGTTGCCGTTGCTTTATTAAGCGGTTGTACCGCAATGGTCAAAACTCAATATGAAACGCCAACGGTAGAAATTCCAACCACGTTCCAACAAGAAACAGCGACAACTGCTCAAAGCAGTAAAAATACTACGCTAAATGCAGAACAGCTTGACCGTTGGTGGACATTATTTGGTGATAAAAAACTAAATGCCTTGGTTGAGCAAGTCTTGGAAAAAAATAGTAATTTAGCAGTTGCAGGTATTGCCATTAAACAAGCTCGATTAACCGCAGGACTGAAAGCTAATCAACAAGGTGTGCGTGTTAATTCAAGTGTTTCTACAGGACATAATTTTGATATTAATCAAGGAACAAATAGCAGTTCTGGATTGTCCATGAATGGTGGTGTTAGCTATGAATTGGATTTGTTTGGTAAACTGGCAAATCAAACCGAAGCAAGCCAATGGGAAGCTATCGCCACAGAACAAGATTTACAGGCAACCGCTCAAAGTTTAATTGGTGATACCGTTACATTATATTGGAAATTAGCCTATTTACATGAGCAAAATTATTACGTTAAACAAAACTTAGCCACATCGCAAAAACTATATGATATTGTTAAAGTTCAATATAAATCAGGTGCGGTTTCAGGTTTAGAATTAACGCAAGCGGAACAAGCGATTCAATCGCAAAAAGCCAGTTTAAGCCAAATTCAACAACAACTGTTGGAAACACGCACCGCATTGGCTGTGTTATTACATCAACCTGTACAACAGCTTAAAATCAATGAGCCAACACGTTTAGAAGGCGTAACATTGCCTAAAATTCAAGCAGGATTACCTGCAACGCTACTCTCTCGCCGTCCTGATTTACAAGCGGCAGAATACCGTTTACGCAAGGCATTAGCAACCAAAGATGCAACCAAAGCGAGTTATTATCCATCGATTAGTTTAACAGGAACTTTGGGCAGCCGTAGTGTTTCGCTGATTGAGTTGATACAAAATCCAACGCTTGCCTTAGGAGCAAGTTTGAATTTGCCTTTTTTACAAGTCAATGATATGAAAAAAGATTTGGCAATTAGTGATTTGGAATATGAAAAAACCATTATCCAATACCGCCAGACGCTCTATCAAGCCTTTGCAGATGTTGAAAATGCTCTCTCTGCTCGTACGGAACTAAATAAGCAAGTTGAAATTCAAAAGAAAAACTTGGATTTAGTGAAGAAAACACAGCAATTAACCGAAATTCGCTATAAAAATGGTGCGATTGCACTCAAAGATGTTTTAGATGCTCAACAAAACACTCGCTCGACGTATTTGTCATGGTTACAAACCAAACAAAATCAATATAATGCGTATGTAACGTTGTTGCAGGCATTGGGCGGTTCACCAATAAAAGAATTGCCTTAATCCTTCTCACATACAAAAAGCCCCTTTTGGGGCTTTTTATTTTATTGACAAAATTACGGTTTCACCGCAACCATCAACTGAATAGCATCAGGGCTAAGCGTGATTTGGTCTAACGATGCCAAGCCTTCTTGTTGCAATTTCACTAAACGGTCAATTTCATCTTGACGAATGCTTGAATTAAACTGTTTCAGATGAATTAAACGGTCAATTTCATGTTGCCAACGTTTATGATAATGGGCTTTTGATTGCTCTTTAATTTGTGGTAAAAACTGTTGAGCAATGGTTAAGGCTTGAGCATAACGCTGTTCAATCACTTCACGGCGAGCCTTCACCACTTGACGACAACTATTATTATCCAAGTGAGAAAGACACGGTTTTAACATATGCGATTGAATTTTTTCAGATAAATCTTGTCCTGTTTCATTTAGCAAGACACGAATATACGGACGACTTAAAGCACCATGTACATTTAACGATTTTGGAGCAATCACATTGACTTTAAACCAAATTTCCATTAACAACGTCCCTGCTTTTAAAGCATTGGTTTTTAATAATGCAACATTGGTACTGCCAAAACCTTGAGTCCGAATCATCTCCATAATGCTTTCAATAAACGGATGCTCTAATGTTAAAAATTGAGCATCTTCACGCACTTGGGCTTGATGACGTTCAAAGGTTGCGGTCATACCATCTTCGCTAATGTCTAATCCTTGAACTTGCATATGGTCGCTTGGTTTAATAATCATTGTACCATTGCTTTGTTCATCAAAATCAATATTGGTCGATGACATAAACCGTTTCATAAACATAGCAAGCATACTATTATGGTCATATTCTTCCAACATACGCACCAAATTTTGAGCCACAACAGGACGACAAGAGCTATATTCTAATAAACGGTCTCGCCCATCTTGTAACTCCGCTTCAAGGGCTTGACGTTGTACATTGACTTCTTCCAATAAATCTTCAAAGGTTTGACCTTTATCTTCCACTAAACATTCTTTTAATTCGGCAATAAAGTTTTCTTGTAGAGTTTGAGCCGTTGGCGAAATTTGATTAAAAATATTTAATCCTTCATTGTACCAACGGAACATTCGTTCTTGAGCCGAACCGACAATATAAGGTACATGAATTTGAATACGATGTTTTTGCCCAATACGGTCTAAACGTCCAATACGTTGCTCTAAAATATCAGGATTTGCAGGTAAATCAAATAAAATCAAATCACTAGAGAATTGAAAATTCCGTCCTTCTGAACCAATTTCCGAGCAAAGTAAAATTTGAGCCCCATAGCTATCTTCCGCAAAATAGGCGGCCGCTTGGTCTCTCTCAATTAACGACATTCCTTCATGGAACATGGCTGTACGAATATTTGAATGTAAACGTAACGCACTCTCTAAGGCTTCAACCACAGGGCCACTACGAGCAATCAACAATACTTTTTTATGTTTTAATGGTGATTTGGATAATTCAGTAATCAACCAATGTACACGTGGGTCATGTTCTAACCATGAACCATCTAATTGCTGTTCTTCAGGCCATAACTGTTCACGCAATTTACCGGTCATCACCCAACCTTCAGGTGCAGGTAAAGGCACAGGCTGACAATCTCGCCCTGGGAAACCTTGAATCGCTTCACGAGTATTACGGAACAATACTCGCCCTGTTCCATGACGGTCTAAAATATCATGAATGGCACGCAAGCGTTGTTCTGGGACATCTTCAATACGATAGCTAAGTAATTGTTCAATAATATCAAAATGTTGTTGTTCTAAAGGTAAATCTGTGAGTAAATATTCTGCAATTTCTGCAGTATTTTGATATTGTGCTTCTTCATCTAAAAATTGTTCTAAATCATTAAAACGTTGTGGGTCAAGTAAGCGTAATCGTGCAAAATGACTTTCTATCCCTAATTGTTCAGGGGTTGCGGTTAGCAGTAACACACCTGCAGTTTGTTGAGCAAATTCTTCGACTAAACAATAACGGTCATTTCCGCCTTCATCACTATTCCACATTAAATGATGAGCTTCATCGACCACTAATAAATCAAATCCTGCTTCTAATGCTTGTTGTTTTAAATCATCATGGTCAAGCAATAAATCGATACTAGCAATAATACATTGTTCAGTTAAAAATGGATTTAAATCAGGGTCATGCTCACGAATGCTAGCGGTGCGTGTTAAATCAAATGATGAAAAATTAAGATTAAAACGGCGTCGCATTTCAATCATCCATTGATATTGCAACGAGTCAGGGACTAAAATTAAAACTCGTTCTGCACGTCCTGTTTTTAATTGTTGATGAATAATTAATCCTGCTTCAATGGTTTTTCCAAGTCCGACTTCATCGGCTAATAGTACCCGTGGTGCAAAGCGTTTGCCGACTTCATGGGCAATGTATAATTGATGGGGAATTAAACCAACTCTTGCTCCTAATAATCCTTTTAATGGACTGTTATAAATTCGTCCTTGCATTGCCATCGCTTCTAAGCGTAAATCATACCATTCTTTATAATCGATTTGACTGGCAAGTAAACGGTCAAGCGGTTTAGACAGTTGGATATGTGCCCCAAGTCGAGTTTCATTGAGTGCTTTACGAATCGGTTCGCCTTGTTCATCATAACGTACGGCATGGTATCGCATCACACCATTAATTTCTTCACAAGATTCAATGTGCCAAACGTGTTGTTCTTGGTCGGTGATTTCATCACCTGCATGGAACACAATGCGTGATAAGGGGGCATTATGCCGAGCATACACACGTGTTTCATCGCTTTTAGGAAATAAAATACTTACGGAACGTTCATCTGCGTCAATTACGACCCCTAAACCGAGTTCTGATTCAGTATCAGAAATCCAACGCTGACCAATGGCATATTGTTGCAATTTTTTCACCTTTTTTCGTTTATGATGAATATCAAGAAAAAGTTAATTTGGTTTTGTTCTAAGAACCTGTTCACAATTAATTATGCTTTGGTATTTTTGTAGAATATTTTATTAAAAATCATTGCTTTTTTGCCAAAAATGGCTAAATCTTGCTTTTCTGCGTCAAAAACTTGCTTGATAGAATGACTATCAACCTGCGTTTTTTCCTTGAAAAGCTGGCGATTTATCTCATTTTTGCCTAAAAAAATTAATCATGAACAGGTTCTAACAAGACGTCTATTATAGCATATTTCAGCAATGCACATGATTTTTTTTGTAATGTACACTAAGCAGTACAGATGAAATAATGGGGATAAAATACCATAAAAAACCATCTCAATTTTTAAATCTTAAAACCCACACTCCGCTTTAAACGTCATCATTTCTCCTGTCCGTGGGTGCTGAAAACGCAACTGCTCTGCGTGTAAACATAAAACAGGGCTAATGGCTTGATAGGATTCATCTGCATATAACGTATCACCGACAATGGCGTGTCCTAAATATTGACAATGTACTCGTAACTGATGAGAACGCCCTGTAATCGGTTTTAATTGTACTCGTGTTACAGGCAAGCCCTGTAACTCAAACTGTTCTACTGCTTGCCAATGGGTAATGGCTGGTTTTTTCTCATTTTTATCTACGATATGTAATGGTGGACGGCTAGGGTCATACACCACAGGAATATTGATTTCCCCCTGTCCTGTTAAATGTCCTGACACAATCGCATGATAGTATTTTTCGGTTTCTCGTGCTTGAAATTGTTTAGAAATATGGCTTTGCATGGCTTTATTTAAGGCAAAAACCAATAAACCTGATGTATCACGGTCTAGGCGATGAATCAGTAAAATATTGGGATTGATGGCAACTAAACGGGTTAAAACGCTGTCGGTTAAATCGCCTTTTCCCGGAATGGTCAGCACGCCTGCAGGTTTATTAATCACGACCATATCATCATCTTGATAAATTAAGTGTTCTGTCAGAAAATTTTGCATTGTTGAAATCATATTGATGTAAAATTGTGGTGCATTATACTGTTTTTTTGCCTTTTTCGCTTAAGAATCAGGTAAAATAGCGGTTTTGTTTGACTTGATTTTTTGAATTTAACATGATGTTTAAACAAACTTTGCCGTTTTCTGGTTCTCTCACGCAATTATTACAACAATTTACCCCTTGTACAGGACTCATTTATCTGTATGACCAACATCAGCCATGTATCGGGGTTTTACCTGAATCGTATTGGCAAGTGAAAGGACAAACTGCTGAATATGTTCAACGTTTAGATGATTTTTCGTATCAAACGGTGCGTTCTTGTTCTGTACAACAGGTTGATAGTGAAATTCAATATTGGTTAAAGATTGACCCTAATCACACAACAACATTGGCAGGATTTCATGGCGGATATTTAGGTTTTGTTAGTTATGATGATGGGGTGGAAACGTTTGTTACTGTACAAAAACGTCCGCAAATTGGTCGTTTTATTGGGCATTATCCTAGTTTTATTCGTGTGGAAAATGGGCAATTTGTGTTTTATAGTGATGAGCCTTTAGCCGAATCTTTATATCAATATTTATTAGCTTTATTGTCTAAACATTCATCTCCTGCTCTGTTAAGTTTATCTGCACCATGTCAGGCTCGTTGGTCTAAAGCGGATTATGATTCTGCATTTCAGCGTGTGCAAGACTATATTATTGCTGGAGATTGTTATCAAATCAATTTAACGCAAGAGTTTACCGCACAGGCAACAGGTGATTTATTAAGCATTGCGGAACGTTTATGGCACCGTACACAAGCTCCGTTTTCAGGTTATGTTCGTTTAGCAGATTTTGAATTGTTAAGTTGTTCTCCTGAATTATTTATTGAGTGGTACACGGCGACACAGATTAAAACTCGTCCAATTAAAGGCACAATGCCACGTCATTTCGACCCAATCCTTGATGAGCAATATCGGCAGACCTTAGCCACATCGCAAAAAGACCAAGCAGAAAATGTGATGATTGTCGATTTATTACGCAATGATTTCAGCCATTATGCGGAAATTGGCTCGGTGAAAACCTTAAAATTATTTGAAGTGGAAAGTTTTAATCAAGTCCATCATTTAGTGAGTGAAATTCACGCCACGCTTAAACCTGACATTCACCCTTGGCAAATGCTGATGCAAGCCTTACCGGGGGGGTCGATTACAGGAGCTCCTAAAATCCGTGCCATGCAAATCATTGAAGAGTTAGAACAAGGGGCAAGGGGCGTTTATTGTGGCAGTTTAGGTTATTTTAATGTAAATGGTACAGGGCGTTGGAATATTTTAATCCGCACCATTCAAAAGCAAAATCAACAGCTTTCAGTATGGGCAGGTGGTGGCATTACCATCGCATCAAATGTCGATGCCGAATATCAAGAATGTTTTGATAAAGTTGCTGTATTGCTTGAAGAATTAAATCAGCAGTACGCTTGATTTTTGCTTGTTTGGGTCATGTTCAAGCAAGTGAAAATTAGATATAATAGTAGGGCATCTATATCATGTAATGAAATGTTTTAAATTTTGGGGATAGCATTATGGATTTTAATGATTTATTAAATATGATGGTCGCACAAAAAGCGTCTGACTTATTTATTACTGCTGATGTCGAACCATCAATGAAAATTCATGGACAGATTATGCCTGTCGCAAAAACAAAATTATCAGGCGATATGGTACGACAAATTATTCATTCAATTATGACTGACCGTCAGCGGAAAGAATTTGAAGATACTCGAGAATGTAACTTTGCGATTATTAACCGTGAAAATACCGCACGTTTCCGTGTGAGTGCGTTCCAACAACGTGACCAAGCAGGTATGGTGTTACGTCGTATTGAAACTAAAATTCCAACCATGGAAGAGTTAAAACTGCCTTTGGTGCTGAAAGATTTAGCCATGACCAAACGTGGGATTATCATTTTCGTAGGGGCAACTGGTACAGGTAAATCTACATCGCTTGCATCAATGATTGGACATCGTAACCGTAATTCTAAAGGGCATATCATCACCATTGAAGACCCGATTGAATTTGTCCATCAACATCAAGGCTGTATTATTACCCAACGTGAAGTCGGTATCGATACAGAATCTTTTGAAATTGCCTTAAAAAATACTTTACGTCAAGCCCCAGACGTGATTTTGATTGGTGAGATTCGTTCTCGTGAAGTAATGGACTATGCGATTGCCTTTGCAGAAACAGGGCATTTAGTATTTGCTACCCTACACGCCAACAACGCCAACCAAGCCCTTGACCGTATTATTCACTTCTTTGATGCTGACCGTCATAGCCAGTTATATATGGACTTGTCATTAAACTTGCGTGCCATGATTGCTCAACAGTTAATTCCTACCGTTGATGGTAAAGGTCGCCGTGCTGCGATTGAGGTCATGATTAACAGTCCATTGATTTCGGATTATATTCGTAAAGGTGAAATCCACGAGATTAAAGACTTAATGCGTCGTTCTCGTGAATTAGGTATGCAAACCTTTGACCAAGCCTTATTTGACTTGTATAAAGAAGGTGAAATTACCTATGAAGATGCGTTAAAACACGCCGACTCACCAAACGATTTACGTTTAACCATCAAATTAGCGTCCGAAGGTTCAGGCGATGCCTTGTTAAATGCTAGCAAACATATTACTTTTGATGGTCAGTAATTAACCTAAAAACAAGTTAAGGCTTTCAGAAATGAAAGCCTTTTTTATCACAATATTTCCGACATCAATCATCAAAAAATTCCATTCCGTTATACACGACTTTTGCTATAATAGCCGTCCGACCATTGCACCAACAAGAGAACAGAAACCATGTCTAAAACAACACAACTGAATAATAAACAACTCGAAGCCTTATATTATGTACAAGGGCCTTTACTGGTTTTAGCAGGTGCAGGGTCAGGCAAAACGTCTGTTATTACTCAAAAAATCGCCTATTTAGTCAAACAATGTGGGATTCCTGCTCATCGCATTACTGCCATGACCTTTACCAATAAAGCGGCACGAGAAATGAAAGAACGTGTCAGCAAATTACTACCAAAAGAAGAAGCAAAAGGTTTAAATGTTTCAACCTTCCATACCTTTGGTTTAAACTTATTACGCTTAGAACTCAAACACTTACCCCTAAAAGCCAATTTTTCAATTTTAGATGCAGACGATTGTAAACGTGTGTTAAGCGATTTAATGCAACGGGATAACTTGTCAGGGGCAGATAGCAAAGATTTAATCGCCAAAGCCATGAAAAAAATTTCTGATTGGAAAAATGAACTAATTTTACCTGAACAAGCCCATCAAACTTGCCAAACTCCTGAAGAAGTACAGCTTGCCCATCTTTACCAACTATATGAACGTAATTTGCGGGCATACAATGCGGTTGATTTTGATGATTTAATTGTATTGCCGACACGGTTACTCCAAGAAAATGCCGAAGTTCGTGATAAATGGCAAAATCGCACTCGCTATTTATTGGTTGATGAATATCAAGATACCAACACCGCCCAATATGCTCTAGTCAAATTATTGGTCGGTGTTTTAGGACGCTTTACCGCTGTCGGTGATGATGACCAATCGATTTACGCATGGCGTGGGGCAAAACCTGAAAATATGGCATTATTACAGACCGACTTCCCTAATCTTAAAGTGGTTAAACTTGAACAAAATTACCGCTCAACTAGCCGTATTTTAAAATCTGCCAATGCGGTTATTGCCAACAATCCCCATCTTTTTGAAAAACAACTTTGGAGTGATAAAGGACACGGTGATGTTATTCGTGTAATTACCTGTCGTAATGATGAAGACGAAGCCGAACGTGTGGTCAAAGACATCATCACCCATAAATTAATGAACAATAAAACATGGAAAGATTATGCGGTTTTATATCGTGGCAACTTCCAAGCACGCATTTTAGAAACGTTTTTACGGCAAATGCAAATTCCGTATAAACTTTCAGGCGGAACATCGTTCTTTGCTCGAGCCGAAATTAAAGACGTAATGAGTTATTTACGCTTAGTCATTAACCCTGAAGATGACAGTGCCTTTTTACGCATCATCAATACCCCAAAACGCTCAATCGGCCCTGCAACCCTAGAAAAATTAGGCTTATTTGCCCAAGAACATCATCTTTCCTTATTGATGGCAACAGGCGACCAACGTTTATCTGCCATTTTAACCAAGAAAACTGCAAGCCAATTACATGAATTTTATGACTTTATGCAACATTTCACTCGAGAATTACTCGATGATGATAACCCAGTGCCATTAATTCGCCAAATGATTGATGAATGTGGCTATATTGACTACATTAAGGAACAATCCACTACCGCTGTACAAGAAAAAAACCGTTTAGACAATATTGAAACCTTAATGACCAGTATCCAAAACTTAATTCAACGTGAAGATGATGTCGATGAACGCAACATTGAAAGCGTGATTCGTAAACTGGTATTGTTGGATATGTTGGAGCAACAACAGGAAGAAGAAGATACCGACAAAGTGAATTTATTGACCCTACACGCTGCCAAAGGATTAGAGTTTCCGTATGTCTATATCATTGGTTTAGAAGAAGATTTATTGCCCCATAAAAACTCGATTGTTGCCGACACGGTAGATGAAGAACGCCGTTTAATGTACGTTGGCATTACACGAGCAAAGCAAGGCTTAACCCTGACCCTAGCCGAACAACGAAAATATGGCGGACAAATGAAACAAATGACCCCAAGTCGCTTTTTAGATGAATTACCTGAAGATGAGTTAGACTGGCTTGGACGTAAAAATAATGCTAAAAAACCACAACAAGAACTCTCTGCTCAACAACATTTAGCCAATTTACGAGCATTGTTACAACAAAATGAAGGCAAATAAATCTTTTTAGGGCAGATAAAACTGCCCTATTTTTTTACTCTATTTTTTATTCTTTGGTCAATTTTTTACATTGTTAAATTTTCTTACATCTTAAAAACTATTCTTA
>JBHACK010000063.1:0-2746 GCA_041854545.1 Acinetobacter sp.
TAATATTTGGTTATTTACTGGTCTTCGCCATCACATTGGTTGGGTCGGTTGTGGTTTAAGTTATAAATTTATGACTAGACGTGCAGAAGATTTAAAACTACCACTTGTTACTATTTGTGAAGATGATGTATTATTTTATGACAACTTTGAACAACGTTATTTAGAGATTATAAAAACTTTAAAAACAACAACTGAATGGGATATTTTTTCTGGTTTAATTGCTGACTTATCAGAAGAAACAGAAATTAGTCATTCTCAACTAAAAAATAATACTGAAATGTTCTACTCAATTAATAAATTAGTAAGCATGGTATTTAACATTTACCATCAATCAAGTTATGCTAAAATTCATCAATGGAATTATCACAATCGCTCAACAGATAATACGATTGACCGTTTTATTGAAAGTCATGGGGGGATTAAAGGTTTAATTGTATCACCTTATTTAGTGGGTCATAAAGAAGATTTACATTCTACTTTATGGGGGATTAACAATTCCGTCTACAAAGAAATGATTGAAAAGAGCCAAAATTTATTAAATCACAAAATCTCATTACTTGAACACAAGGAAACTCCATGAACATCCTCATCACAGGCGGTGCAGGCTTTATCGGTTCAGCTGTTGTTCGCCATATTTTGCAAACGACCGAGCATCATGTGTTAAATGTGGATAAATTGACTTATGCAGGCAATTTAGAATCCTTATTATCTGTATCTGACAATCCACGCTATCAATTTAGCCAAACAGATATTTGTAATCGAGTAGAAATTGAGCGATTGTTTAATGAATTTGCTCCAGATATCATTATGCACTTAGCGGCAGAAAGTCATGTAGACCGTTCGATTACTGGTTCAGGTGAATTTATTCAAACCAATATTATCGGTACTTATACGCTGTTAGAAGTCGCTCGCCATTATTATCATGGGTTAAATGAGAATAAAAAGGCAACATTCCGTTTCCATCATATTTCAACCGATGAAGTGTATGGCGATTTGGAAGGCACAGACGATTTATTTACAGAAACCACGCCTTATGCTCCAAGTTCACCCTATTCCGCCAGTAAAGCCAGTTCTGACCATTTAGTGCGAGCATGGCACCGTACTTATGGTTTGCCTGTGGTAATTACGAATTGTTCAAATAATTACGGGCCTTATCATTTCCCTGAAAAGTTAATTCCATTAACTATTTTAAATGCGTTAAATGGTAAGCCTTTACCTGTATATGGCAATGGCTTACAAATCCGTGATTGGCTCTATGTAGAAGACCATGCTCGTGCCTTATTTTTAG
Organism: Acinetobacter sp.; assembly: GCA_041854545.1. Lineage (GTDB taxonomy): Bacteria > Pseudomonadota > Gammaproteobacteria > Pseudomonadales > Moraxellaceae > Acinetobacter. The sequence continues at coordinate 1,289 of JBHACK010000063.1, forward strand.
TGGCAACCACCGCAAAAGTGGGTGAAACTTACAATATTGGCGGACACAATGAGCAGAAAAATATTGATGTGGTCAAAGCGATTTGTGAATTATTAGAAGAGCTTGCACCAAATAAACCAAAAGGTGTTGTGCATTTTAGAGATTTAATCACTTATGTGAAAGACCGCCCAGGGCATGACTTACGCTATGCCATTGATGCAAGCAAAATTGGGGCGGATTTAGGCTGGACACCACAAGAAACCTTTGCCACAGGCTTGCGTAAAACGGTGCAATGGTATTTGGATAATCAAGAGTGGGTTGAGCACGTTCAAAGCGGTGAATACCAAAACTGGATTAACAAACAATATCAATAAACCATAGCAAGGTTAAACGATGAAAATTTTACTTTTAGGTAAAAATGGTCAAGTCGGTTGGGAATTAGATAGAAGTTTACAACCCTTAGGGCAGGTTTATGCCTTAGACCGTCATAGCAATGCAGATGGTTTATGTGGTGATGTGGCGAATTTTGATGCGATAACACACACATTTCAGCAAATTTGCCCTGATATTGTAGTCAATGCAACCGCTTATACTGCGGTCGATAAAGCCGAAAGCGATGCTGTACAAGCAGAGTTAATTAACCATTTGGCTGTCAAACATTTGGCAGAATTGACTAAACAACATCAAGCCCTATTGATACATTATTCAACTGATTATGTGTTTGATGGTACAGGCGAAACAGCTTGGACAGAAGACGATAGCACCTATCCGATTAATGTTTATGGGCAAACCAAGCGTCAAGGTGAACTGGCACTTGAACAAAGCGGAGCAAACTTTATCAACCTTCGCACCAGTTGGGTCTATGGTACACATGGCAATAATTTTATCAAAACCATGTTAAAACTGGGAGCAAACCGTGAAACGCTCGGAATTATTGCCGACCAAATTGGCAGTCCAACAGGAGCAAGTTTGATTGCAGATATTACCGCCCAAGTCATTCGCCAATATCAGCTAAATCCAGCCAGTATTGAGATGGGACATTACCATCTGGCACCACAAGGCGAATGTTCATGGTATGACTACGCCAAGTTTATTTTTGACACAGCTGGTGAAATGGGAGCGGACTTGATGGTTCAACAGGTCAATGCCATTGGCACAGCGGATTATCCAACGCCTGCCAAACGTCCACATAATTCACGACTCAATACCAGTAAATTACAACACAATTTCTCATTACATTTACCCCATTGGCAACAAGGTGTTCGCCAAGTGCTTGGAGAACTGATTTATGATAACTAAAGCAAAAAACCGTAAAGGCATTATCTTGGCAGGCGGGTCAGGCACTCGCCTATACCCAATTACCATGGGAACATCAAAACAATTATTGCCAATTTATGATAAACCGATGATTTATTATCCATTGTCGGTACTGATGTTGGCAGGCATTCAAGAAATTTTAATTATTTCAACGCCTGAAGA
>JBHACK010000064.1:0-2549 GCA_041854545.1 Acinetobacter sp.
AGCCGTGTATTTTGGATTGATTGCGGCAGATCAATTTACCTCTCAAGCCAGTTTTGTGGTGCGCTCTGCTAAAAATCAGTCGGCAGCTACTGGACTAGGTGCAATTTTACAAGGGGCAGGTTTTTCGCGTTCACAAGATGATACGTATACAGTACGAGAATATTTGCACTCTCGTTCGGCATTGGCAGAATTAAGTCAATCTTTACCTGTGCGCCGTTTCTATGAAAAACAGGGCGATATTTTTAGTCGTTTTAATGGTTTTGGCTGGAATGGCGAACAAGAGGCATTTTATCAATATTATGCGGATAAGGTTGAAATTAACTTTGATGCAGTATCAGGCGTTTCAACGTTAGCGGTTACCTCATTTAATAGTAAAGAATCACAACAAATTAACCAAGCCTTACTTAAACAAGGTGAGGAGCTGATTAATCAGCTGAATGAACGTGCACGACAAGATACCCTGCGTTATGCAGAAGAGTCGGTTCAAATTGCGGAAGAACGGGTTAAAGAAGCCGCCGATAATTTAACGGCTTTTCGTATTCAACACGGCGTGTTTGATTTAAAAGCGCAATCAGAAGTACAAATGAGCTTGGTCTCTAAATTGCAAGATGAGTTGATTTTAATTCAAACTCAATTAGACCAAGTACGCGCCGTAACACCTGAAAACCCACAAATATCCGGTTTAAAAGCACGCGAGCAAAGTTTACGTAAAGAAATTGCGCTGCAAATGAAAGCGATTGCTGGGGGCGGTGCAGGCTCATTGAGTACACAAGCTGCCGATTATCAACGTATTGTGTTGGAAAACCAATTAGCTGAACAACAATTAACGGCAGCCATTACATCTTTAGAAAATGCCCGTGCTGATGCCAATCGTCGTCAGTTGTATTTAGAAGTGGTGGAGCAACCGAGCCAGCCGGATATGCCTTATCGTCCTAAGCGTTTATACAATATTGTAGCAACGTTCATTATTGGTTTAATGGTTTATGGTATTTTAAGTTTATTAATTGCCAGCATTCGTGAGCATAAAAACTGATGAAAGAACTGCATAAGACCTCATTATGGGAGTCCTTGATGATTCAGAAACGGGTGATAGGGGCGTTATTAATGCGCGAAATCATTACCCGTTATGGACGCAATAATATTGGTTTTTTATGGTTATTTGTTGAACCATTATTGATGACGCTCATGATTTTATTATTGTGGGGAGCTGCTCGAGCCAATCAATATTCTGATCTCAATATTATTGCTTTTACGTTAACAGGCTATCCACTGGCTATGATGTGGCGTAATGTGTCTAATCGAGCCATTGGTGCGATTAGTGCTAACGCTAGCTTACTATACCATCGTAATGTGCGCGTATTAGATACCCTTTTTGCTCGTATGTTATTAGAAATTGCGGGTGCTACTATTGCCCAGATTGCAATTGTAGGGGTATTGATCTTAATTGGTTGGATTCCTGCCCCTGCTGATGTTTTTTATATGCTAATGGCTTGGTTATTGATGGCAATCTTTGCGATTGGTTTGGGTTTAGTGATTTGCTCGATTGCATTTAAAGTAGAGGCATTTGGTAAAATTTGGGGAACGTTTAGTTTTGTGATGTTGCCTTTATCAGGAGTGTTTTTCTTTGTATCTAGCTTGCCACAACAAGCACAACAATATGTATTATGGATGCCTATGGTGCATGGTACGGAAATGTTTCGTCAAGGTTATTTTGGCGCATCTGTAATCACGCATGAGAGTATCAGTTACATTGTATTATGTAATTTGGTTTTACTGTTATTAGGATTCATCATGGTGAATGATTTTAGTAAAGGGGTAGAACCAGAATGATTTCAGTAGAACATGTTTCTAAGCGTTATCCTACTCGTTCAGGTTGGCGTGATGTTTTAAAAGATGTCAGTTTCACACTTAGTAAAGGCGAGAAAGTGGGGATTTTAGGGCGCAATGGTGCAGGTAAATCCACTTTGATTCGTTTAGTGAGTGGTGTTGAACCACCTACAACAGGTGAAATTAAACGTACTATGAGCATTTCTTGGCCTTTGGCGTTTTCAGGGGCATTTCAAGGCAGCTTAACGGGTATGGACAATTTGCGTTTTATCTGCCGTATTTATGATGTGGATATGGATTATGTGCGTGATTTTACGGAAGAGTTTTCTGAGCTGGGGCAATATTTATATGAGCCTGTAAAACGTTACTCTTCGGGGATGAAAGCACGTTTGGCATTTGCTTTATCATTAGCAGTAGAGTTTGATTGTTATTTGATTGATGAAGTGATTGCGGTGGGAGATTCGCGGTTTGCAGATAAATGTAAATATGAATTATTTGAACGACGTAAAGACCGCTCCATTATTTTGGTTTCCCACAGTTATAGTGCCATGAAACAATACTGCGATAATGCGATGGTTTTAGATGCAGGGCGTATGTATCATTTTGATAATATGGATGCGGCTTATCAGCATTATAATGCTTTGTTATAGGAGAAAACATGATAAAGCGGATAGGGTGGATAGGAATATTGTTGGGTTTATTGGCAGCTTGTTCATCAACAG
>JBHACK010000065.1:0-3948 GCA_041854545.1 Acinetobacter sp.
ATAAACTCATCTGCAACATCCATGTTGCCTTATTTTCCTTTATTTCTTTTCGTCCGCAATCACTTTAAAGATGGCTTGAATACGGTCTGCTGATGTATTACCCATCACTTTAAAGCCATTTTCAAAAATCAATGCTGGTGTTCCATTAATGTCTAATTTATCGCCTAAAGCAAGGTTACGATTTAGCGGATTCGTACAGGTTTTGCTACTTGGTTTGCGGTTATTTAACATCATATCTTGCCATGCTTGGGCAGGATTTTTCGCACACCAAATAGATTCGCTGACTTGTTTTGCATTTGGTTTAATTGGGAATAAGAAGGTATAAATGGTTACATTATCCATCTTGCTTAAAGTTTGCTCTAAGGCTTTACAATATGGGCAGTAAGGGTCTGAAAACACGGCGACTTTATGTTGTCCATTACCACGCACTTGTTTAATTGCATCTTTTAATGGCAAACTGTTCCAATCCACCGCAAAGGCTTGCATATAGTAATGTGCGGTCATATCGGTCATATCTTTTAGGCGAATAATATCTCCGCTTAAAATATATTGACGGTCTGGGCTAAGCATTACAAATTGTTCATTAAACCGTGCAATGCTTAAGGCTGACGTCCCAATCATTTGATGGTTATAAAATGGCGGTAATTGACCATTTGGCACTTGTTTTTTTAGGTCTGCCAGTGAGTGAATTTCGGCAACCAATAAGTATTGCCCTGTTTCATCAACATAGCCAACTTGGTTTTGGTAACGTAACTCGTATAAACCTTTAAGCTGACTTTGTTTGATTTGTTCAAATGGAATTTTAGCCGTTTTTAATTGCTGTTCCAGTTGAGCAATGCTGAGTTTTTTTGGTGCAATTTGTGTGGTTTGTGCATTATTTGCTGATGCAGTATTAAGATACAACATTGGACTTGCAAGTAACATACTAAACGCAAGCATTTTCATCAATGGATGTTTGAACATAAGATACCCCCTTCTAGGTTTACTCATTCTTATTTTCATTATAACAAATAAAAAACCAGTTAATCGCAAAAATGCGTATTAACTGGTTGTGTTTCTTGTATATATTTTAATAAAAATCAATATGTTTATTTCTGCATTGTATCACCCCCTTAAAATTGATAACTTAAACCAAGCACAACTTTATTTTTTTGTTTATTGCCATCTCGGTCATTACCGCCGAGAATATAATCAATGTTCCATGTCAGTCCTGTTTGGGCAATATCACGACTTAAGCCAAGCGTTGCATGGCGAAAGGCAAAGGTCTCCTTGCTTTCTTCAATAAATTCGCCTTTATCTTTATAATAATAAGCTCCGACCGCTGTATTTAAATTAAAATCATATTTTAAAGGATGGCGATAACTGGCTAAAAAATAAGTATCGCCTTGATTACCCCATGTAACATCATCGGTTAGCGTTTGAGCCGTTAAAGCAAAATCTTTATAATTAAAGCCAACATAAGTTTCAAAAACATTAGTATTATCAGATGGATAATATAAGTAATAGGTTCCACCTAAAGTAAAACTAATATCATCATTTAGCTTAACATTATAGCCCCCATAAATATTGCTTTCAAAACTGTTATCTGCGGTACTGGCGGTATTTTCTGCATTATAATCTAAAGTTGAACCCCAATAGCCAATATAAATGCCTGAAGAATGCCCATATTCTAAACCGCCTTGTACGGCAACATTGCTATTTTCAGGGTCATTGGTCATACCACGCAAGTTGTAACTGGACAATACACTTAAATTTCCTGAAAGCTCTCCTTGTGCGACAGGAATGCCTGCATAAGCATTGCTCATACATAAGCTCAAAAGTAAAAGTGTGATAAATGATACAAATTTCATTTTTTGGCTCCTTTACTGAAAAATAAGATGAATATCTTAATTTAAGCAATAAATATGCCAATTTTTATCGCTTTTTTATCTTAATTTTAAAAATCCCGATTTGTAATTTACCTTATTTAAGTGCAAAAAAATAAACCTATTAATATACTTAATAGGTTTATTGTCATTTACTGCGTGTTCGGATTATTTTTTACCCGCTTCAACCGCTTTTAACACTTCAGCTTTAGCAACGTCTGCACCTTCCCAACCGCTGATTTTCACCCATTTACCTGGTTCTAAATCTTTATAATGGCTGAAGAAATGCTCGATTTGGCTGATTAACAATGCAGGTAAATCGGTATATTCTTGAACATCTTTATATAATGGTGTTAATTTTTCATGCGGAACTGCCACTAATTTTGCATCCACACCACCATCATCTTCCATATTTAATTTACCTACAGGACGGCAACGAATCACAGAACCTGCTGCAACTGGGTATGGTGTAACCACTAATACATCTAATGGGTCGCCATCTTCTGATAATGTATTTGGTACATAACCATAGTTCGCAGGATAAAACATCGCTGTTCCCATAAAACGGTCGACAAATAACGCATCAGAATCTTTGTCAATTTCGTATTTAATAGGGTCTGCATTTGCAGGAATTTCAATAATGACATAGATGTCATTTGGAACATCTTTCCCTGCAGGGATATTGTTGTAACTCATTCGTTTTCTCTCAATTAATCAACTGAATTGCGGAAATTATACCTAAAACCTACAGTAAAAAATAGGGCTTGTTTAACATTTGTCCTAAAATCACCCATTTTTTGAACATTAGCTGACATAAATAGATAAGCTAAATAACATCATACAACACATAAAAGCAAGCCACCACATAATTGAACGTAAAATCGCCCAATCTGCAAGATAACATATTGCATATAAAGTTCTAAAGGTCAAATAACCAATACACAGCAGTTGGATAATTGCCATCGGCAAAATGACCTGTAAAGCAATCAAGACTGCAGGCAGAAAAAGAATCAGACTTTCAAAACTATTGGTTTGCACGGCGTTGGCACGTTCCGCCACTCCCTGTAATTGTGCTAAAAATAAACGGGGTTGCTGATGATGTTGCTTAAGTTTAAATCCCCCAAGTTTACGAGCCAATATCGCAAAAACATAAGGAAATAAACAAGCCAGCATCATCATGATAATAATACTTTGCATTTTATTGTACCTATTCTTTCAATCAAGATTAGTGTATAACAATTTTAGTTAAAAATCAGCTAAAAGAAAAAATTAAAAAAACACCATCATCATCAGATAATGGTGTTTTTAACAATAAATAATCGTTATATTTTAAAGATTATTTATTTTTTAATTGGTCACGAATTTCACGCAATAATACGATATCTTCTGGTGTTGGTGCAGGTTCTGCAGGTTTTGCTTCTTCTGTTTTACGCATTTTATTCATCACTTTAACTAATGCAAAAACCACAATCGCCAATAAGAAGAAGTTAATTAAAATCGTTAAGAAACTACCATATGCTAATACATTTAAGCCAGCTTCTTTAGCAGCAGTTAAACTTGTGATATTATTTGGATTTTCACCTAATACGATAAACATATTATTGAAATCCACTTCACCACCAATAATGAATGAAATAATTGGCATCATCACATCTTTTACTAAAGAATCGATAATTTTACCAAATGCACCACCGATAATTACACCGATAGCTAAATCCATCATATTGCCTTTAATGGCAAATTCTTTAAACTCTTGAATAATACTCATGGGTTAAACTCCAAACTACATTTCACTTATAAAAAATTGTCGCTAATCTACTCTTTTTTTTGTAAAAAATCGATATACTTTTATAAGTGATTCTGTAAGAACCTGTTCACAATTAATTACGCTTTCATATTTTTGTAGAATATGTCATTCAAAATCATTGCTTTTTTGTCAAAAATGGCTAAATCTGGCTTTTCTACGTCAAAAACTTGCTTGATAGAGTTACTATCAACCTGCATTTTTTCCTTGAAAAGCTGGCGATTTATCTCATTTTTGCCTAAAAAAATTAATATCATGAACAGGTTCTAAACAAAAAAC
>JBHACK010000066.1:0-4619 GCA_041854545.1 Acinetobacter sp.
AAATAATCCAGAAAATGGGATTTTTAATTTATCAATATACACAATTTCGGCATTTTGCTGTTTTAAACGCTGAATAACATCTTGTGGAACAGAACTATCAACATAAAAACGGCACGTCCATTCAGGATAAATAAATTGAGCTAAACAACTATTAATGACTGCCGTTTCACAATAACGTGGTGATTTTCCAAATAAAGAATAGGCAATAATATTTTTCTTTTTATCAGGGTGTAATCCTGTTTTTAATTGTTTCGGTAAAGGGTAAAGCGTTGGTGATAATTGAGCCACTTCTTGTTTTTTGGTTTTAATCGCAAGTTTTGCATAATAATAGGCTTCTTCATTACGATTTAATTGTTTGCAAATTCCAACAAGACTATCATAAATTGCTGAAAAATTTTCTTTATTATACTGTAAGGCTTGAGTTAAATATTCATAGGCTTGCTCAAGATTACCTAATCTATTTTCTGCAAACGCCAAATCGGTTAATGCTGTTGGGTGATTAGGTGCAATTTTTAATACTTTTTCTAATAATAAATTTTTCCCTAATTCATAATCATGACAGTCAAACGCTCGGCGAATTTGCTTGGCAATAATTGCCAATTTTTGATTAATTTGATTGACATTTTCAGGGGTGATGGTAAGAGCGGTATCCATTGTTGTTCCTAAGCATAAAACTCTATTGGGAATTATACAACATTCTTGAGAAAGAGTTGTATAATCCCAACTGTTTTTGCTTAAGATTTTTCTTGTAATGCAGTGATTAATTTTTGATGTAAACCACCAAAACCACCATTGGACATAATCACCACGACATCTCCATCTTTCGCTTCATTAACAATTCGTTGGATAATATCGTTTAAGTTCGTACAAAGTTGAGCAGAATTTTTTGCACTATCAATGACAGGTTGTAAATCCCAATCTAAACCTTCAGGTTGATACCAAATCACTTCATCTGCTAAAACTGCAGAATCCGCAAGAGCAGATTTATGCGTTCCCATACGCATCGTATTGGAACGTGGTTCAATAATTGCCCATAATTTACGCTCACCTAAACGCTTTCTTGCTCCATCTAAAGTGGTCGCAATCGCCGTTGGGTGATGAGCAAAATCATCATATACTTCAATGCCATTGACAGTTGCCAGCAATTCCATACGGCGTTTCACCCCAGCAAATTGCGATAATGCTTGACAAGCAGTTGCCATCTCCACGCCTACATGATGTGATGCAGAAATTGTAACCAAAGCATTTGAAACACTATGCAAGCCAGTCATCGACCATTTCACTTCACCCACGACTTGACCATCGTGTAACACTTTAAAATGGCTACCATCATCGGCTAATAATTCAGCAGTTAAACCTGCTTGCTCACTAATTAAACCTGTACGCACCACAGGCGACCAACAACCCATGGCTAAAACTTCATCAATATGTTTTTCCGAAGATGGAGCAATGATTTGCCCATTACTTGGAATAGTACGAACTAAATGATGGAATTGCTTTTGAATTGCAGATAAATCATCAAAAATATCCGCATGGTCAAACTCTAAATTATTTAAAATCGCTGTCTTTGGATGATAATGCACGAATTTTGAACGTTTATCAAAGAAAGCAGAATCATATTCATCCGCTTCAACCACAAAATACTGACCACCGCCCATTCTTGCACTATGCTCAAAACATAATGGCACGCCACCAATTAAAAACCCAGGGTTTAAACCAGCAAAATCCAACACCCATGCCAACATCGTTGATGTTGTGGTTTTACCGTGCGTTCCAGCAACCCCTAAAACGTGTTTACCCTGTAAAATATGTTCTGCCAAAAATTGCGGGCCCGAAGTATAAGGCAAACCTTCATCTAACATATACTCAACCGCATCAATACCACGTTTCATCGCATTACCCACAATCACCAAATCAGGATGCGGTTGCAAATGACTACGGTCATACCCCTGCATAATATCAATGCCAACATTTTGTAATTGCGTGGACATTGGTGGATAAACATTCTGGTCAGAACCCGTAACTTTATGCCCTAATTGACGAGCTAACAAGGCAAGCGACCCCATAAACGTGCCACAAATACCTAAAATATGCAAATGCATGATGATAATCTCAAAAATAAAAATATTGCACTATCATAACATTGAGCTTTTCAAAAAAAACGTAAAATATTGTGATATAGTCAAATCCAATTCAGTTTAAAGTATTCTCAGTAGGTTGGCGTTGAGCGATAGCGAAACCCAACAAATTTAAAACAATATTTTGAATGTGTTAGGTTTTGTGCTTTAACTAAACTGCTGATAAATTTAATTTTAATAAAATTAATCTGTTATAACTCAAGCTATACCGAGTTCATGTTAAAAAATAAAGCGTGTGAAATATCAACCAGCCCTATTTGAGAATGACGAAAAAAATGCTAAAATAACGAGCCTTAATTAGAGCGTGGAAAAATAACCATTTTTGCAACACAAAATCAGAAACATCACAGATTTTTGAGTAAAAACAAACTTTAAATTCCGTTTTTATCTCTTGTGAATGCAAAAATAACACGCAACCCATTAAAAACTTTGGCGTTTTGTCATTTCAATCACAAATGCTCAATACGCCCTAAATCTTACAGGAAATCCACATGACAAACACGACACAACAACCCCTTGTCGGCATAATCATGGGTTCACAATCTGATTGGGCAACCATGGAACACACCGCCAATATGTTAAAACAACTGGACGTACCATTTGAATGCGAAGTTGTTTCCGCACACCGCACCCCAGACCGCCTATTTGAATACGCAGAAACAGCACGAGAACGTGGCATTCAAGTTATTATTGCAGGAGCAGGCGGAGCTGCCCACCTACCAGGGATGTGTGCCGCAAAAACCGATTTACCTGTATTAGGCGTACCTGTAAAATCATTTATTTTAAATGGTGTTGATTCACTACTTTCAATTGTACAAATGCCAGCAGGCATTGCAGTAGGAACCCTTGCCATTGGACAAGCAGGAGCAAGCAATGCAGGGCTACTCGCAGCCCAAATTATTGGCTTAACTCACCCACACATCGCCCAAAATGTTGCCAACTTCCGCCAAAAACAAACCGAAAAAGTGGCACAAAACAACATTCCTGGACAAGTCTAAACAACACACATCAACAACGAGAAACACATGATTAAAACAATCGGCATCTTTGGCGGCGGACAACTTGGACGCATGATGGCACAATCAGCCTTACCCCTTAATCTCCAATGCACCTTTTACGAACAACAAACCGACTGCCCAGCAAGTGCCTTAGGCAAAATCTACTCAGCAAAAGAGCAAGAAAACGCCTTACAACACTTCATAGAAAGTGCAGATATTTTCAGTTTAGAATTTGAAAATACCCCAGTTGCAGATGTCGATTGTTTAATCCAACAAAAAACACTTTACCCACCACGCCAAGCCTTAGCAACTGCACAAAACCGCTTAAAAGAAAAAGCCCTATTTGATGAACTTAACATTCCAGTTGCACCCTATCGAGCCATTTACAGCCTAGAAGACTTACACAATGCGGTACAAACACTCGGCTTACCAATCGTCTTAAAAACCGCAACAGGCGGATACGATGGCAAAGGACAATACATCATCAAACGACAACAAGACATACAAACAGCATGGGAAGAACTCAGCCCAGCAGGCGACCTAATCGCAGAAGGCTTTATCAAATTTAACCGAGAAGTCTCCATCATTGCAGTGCGTGGACAAAATGGCGAAGTCAAAACATGGGACTTAGCAGAAAACCACCACCATCATGGCATACTCTCCCATTCCATTGTACCTGCACCAAACAGCCAAGCCTTACAACCGATTGCACAAGACTACATCACACGCTTACTAGACCATCTCAACTACGTTGGTGTACTAACACTTGAACTCTTTGTAACCGAACAAGGCTTACTTGCAAACGAAATCGCCCCACGAGTACATAACTCAGGACATTGGAGTATTGAAGGAGCTGTTTGTTCACAATTTGAAAACCACATTCGAGCTGTTGCAGGTTTACCTTTAGGCTCAACCGAAACTGTAAAACCAACAGTAATGGTTAATATCATTGGACAACACCCAAATACAGCCGAAGTACTCGCCCTAAACGGAGCGCACCTACACCTATACAACAAAAGCGAACGAGCAGGACGAAAAATTGGACACATCACCTTGATGCCAAACCAAGCAAACGAACGCACACAACTATGCCGACAACTGGCAAAAATCCTTCCAAATCCACTTGCACTCACAGAAGACATGGTGATTGAATAAAAAATAGGGCGAAAGCCCTATTTCTCACCTAAAATAAACAATATCAAGAAAAAATTTCCACTATTTTAAAAATAAATAAAACTAGAAGAAACATCAAGATAATGCTAAAATAAATAAGTTTTGAGAATAAAAAATAGGCAAACAAAAACACAGGGTATTGCAAAAAAAAATAAATCATCTAAAATGTGCAATATACAGCGAGACATAGTCTCAATGAAGAAAACTTAAATTGAAGAGATTTAAGTCCATTCACTAAGAAATGAAGAAGAACAACTTGTGTGGATTTTCACTATTTCGAAAGAATAGCAATCTAAACTAATAGTTTTAT
>JBHACK010000067.1:0-19573 GCA_041854545.1 Acinetobacter sp.
ATATGCCTCTTGTGTTGCAGGGGCTCCACAATAAGGCAAACTGTGTAATAAAACTTCTTGGATTTCTGCAACCGTTGCACCATTATTGATTGCTCCGCGAATATGCCCTTTAAGTTCAGTTGGACTTTTTTGAGCAATTAAAAATGCAATGGTAATTAATGAACGTGTTTTACGGTCAATACCTTCACGTTGCCAAGTCGAGCCCCAAGCGTGTTCATTAATCCAATCTTGTAACGGTGCAGTAAATGGCGTTACCTGTCCCATCGAACGCTCTACATGAGCCTCACCCATCACTTGTTTACGCACAGCAATACCATTTTGGTAGGTTTGATTGGTCATCTTTTTGCTCCTCAATGCTTGATTTTATTCTCAAAAAATCATTAATCAAGCCCAGTATAACCTATTCATGTTGTAAATTCGAGTAAAAAAGGTACGCCTAAGCATACCTTTTTCAACTAAAGACTTGATAAACGTTTATACCGTTTCTTCATCTTCACGTTTTGGTAAATCTCGCACCGCTTCCGCAATCAAGCCAAACATATAGTTACCATACGCATTGGTTTTATCATAATGAAAGCGTAAACGTGGCGTTACACGAGTTTTGATACGACGACCCAGCTCTTGACGTAAGAATCCTGATGCACGATTTAACACATCAAGTGTTTCTTTGTAGGTTTCTTCGCTTTGTTCATCGCCCAATTCATGCCCCATTACGGTAATATACACATCAGCATAGCCTAAATCGGCACTGACTTTTACCGCAGAAATGGTAATTAATCCACCTAAACGTGGGTCTTTTAGGTCTTGGCGGATTAAATCGGCAAGCTCACGCTGTACCGAATCCGCCATACGTTTTAAACGCTGACTACCTGCCATTAAAGACTCCGTTTCACAATTTGCACGTCATAGACTTCGATTTTGTCTAATGGTTGAATGTCATTATAGCCTTTGACTGCAAGACCGCATTCCATACCTGCACGCACTTCATCTACAACGTCTTTATAACGGCGTAATGATTCCAATTCACCTTGGAAAATCACCACATCATCACGCAATACACGAATTGGTTTGTTACGGTGAATCACACCTTCTTTCACCATACAACCTGCTGCCGCACCAAACTTACTTGAACGGAACACTTCACGCACTTCTGCAACACCTAAAATTGTTTCACGATGTTCTGGAGCAAGTTTACCACTCATTGCAGCTTTCACATCATCAATTAATTCATAGATGACGCTATAGTAACGAATGTCGATGCCTTCTTGGTCAGATTTTTGGCGAGCAGTTGAATCGGCACGCACGTTAAAGCCAAGTAAGATACCTTCTGAAGATTGAGCCAAAATCACATCAGATTCAGTAATTGCACCAACGCCTGAACTAATAACATTGACTTGAACTTCTTCTGTTGATAAATCGGTCAAAGCAGTTTGTAAGGCTTGTAATGTACCACGAACATCTGTTTTTAATACAATATTGACACTTGGGATTTCTTTTTTGCCCATTGATGCCATCAAGTTTTCCAAACGCATTGCACTTTGACGCTCTAAACGTTTTTGACGTTCACGGTCAGAACGAGCATCGGCAACTTCACGAGCCTTACGCTCATCGCTGACTACAAGGACTTCATCACCTGCCATTGGTGCTTCAGGCAAGCCTAAAATTTCTACTGGAATTGATGGCCCAGCAGACTTAATACGCTGACCATGTTCATCTGTCATGGCACGAACACGACCGTATGATGAACCTGCGAGCAATAAATCACCAACGTTTAATGTACCATTTTGGATTAAAATTGATGTAACTGCACCACGACCTTTATCAACTTTCGCTTCAATCACCACCCCTTGAGCAGCCCCTTTCGTTGATGCTTTAAGTTCCATCAATTCTGCTTGAACAGAAATTAAATCTAATAAATCATCAAGCCCTTGTCCTGTGCGTGCTGAAACTTGAGCCACTGGCGTATCACCGCCCCATGCTTCTGCAATCACCCCATGCTGGCTTAATTCACTTAATACACGCTCTGGGTCAATGCTATCTTTGTCGATTTTATTCATTGCCACGATAATTGGCGTATTTGCTGCTTTCGCATGATTAATTGCTTCAATCGTTTGTGGCATTACACCATCATCAGCTGCAACAACAAGAACAACAATATCCGTTGCTTTTGCACCACGAGAACGCATTTCAGTAAATGCTGCGTGTCCTGGGGTATCTAAGAAGGTAATAATGCCTTTCTCTGTAGTCACATGATATGCACCAATGTGCTGGGTAATGCCCCCTGCTTCACCTGCTGCCACTTTACTACGGCGAATACGGTCAAGCAATGATGTCTTACCGTGGTCAACGTGTCCCATAATCGTTACAACAGGCGGACGAGTCGTTAATTCACCACGCTCTTGTTCAGCTTGTTCAAGCAAGTTATCTTCTGCAGCAGTTTCAGAAATAAGCACAGGATTATGTCCCATTTCTTCAACAACTAATGCCGCAATATCTTGGTCAATCGATTGATTTTGATTGACTAATTCGCCCATTTTCATCAATGTTTTGATGACTTCACGGGCTTTAACTGCCATTTTTTGAGCCAAATCTGTAACAACAATGGTCGAACCAATTTCAACATCATACACTTGTTTTTTAACAGGTTTTTCAAAACCATGTTTGTTTGCTTGGCTTGATTTTAAGCCACGTTTGTGCTTGTTATTTTGGTTAAAATTCTGCTCTTCTTGGTTACGTCCACCTTTTTTCGAGCCACGACCACTATTTGCACCGCCACCACGTTTAATTTCACGGTCTTCTCGTTCAAACGAATCTTCATACGCTTGACCAACTAAGCCCGATGCTAATGGTGAATCATCTTCAATTTCATGCTCTTGGTCATCTGAATATTTTGATGCCATTTCACGCATTTGTTGCAAGGTGCGTTGTTGAGCCGCTTCTGCTGCTTTACGCGTTTCTGCCTGTTTTTTCTCTTTTAATTGAGCTTCTTGGGCTTCTCGTGCTTTACGTTGCTCCGCTGTTTCCTTTGGTGCTTGTTTTTGAGCAGGTTTAACCGTTGCACCATTACTGCGTTTTTTCACCACAACTTCTGTTTTCGCTGATGTTTTTGCAGTATTGGCTTTTTGGTTATTTGCACGCATTGCATCTAACTTGGCTTGTACGCTATTTGCTGTTTCCGCTTTCTTTTGCTGGTCAGCTTGCTCTTTTGCCTGTTGATTTGCTTTTGCTTGCTGTTCTGCATGAGTTTTTTGCTCTTGCTTTGCCTTTTGCTCTGCTTCAGCACGCACACGGTCAGCTTCTACTTTTTTCGCATCAATGACGATTTTCTTGCGTGTTTCAACCACAACTTTTTTCGTTTTACCTGAACTATCAACCATTTGTGTCGTTGATTTTTCTTTACGTTTTAACGCCAATTTTTTACCTTGTTCAGGTGATTTTTTTGTATCGTTATTTGATGTTTTCGATGGATTTGACTTATCTGTCATAATCATCCTCCTTATTCATTAAACCATGATGCACGAGCTTGCATGATTAATTTTCCTGCTAACTCTTCATCTAAACTTTCGATTCCTGCAATATCATTTATTGCTTGTTCGGCTAAATCATCAACGGTTGTAATACCTCGTTCAATCAATGCAACGGCAATTTCTTGTGTCATGCCTTCAATCGTCATCAACGCATTCACCATAACGGCTTGTTGTTGTTGCTTTTCTTCAGCGATAGCAAGAATTGCATCTTTTGCACGGTTTTGTAACATTTCAATATCTTCGGCTTCTAATTCCAATTCATCAAAGGTTTCAACTGGAACATAAGCAACTTCTTCTAATGAAGTAAAGCCCAACTCAGCCAATGCAATGGCAAAATCTTCTTCAAGCTCTAAAGCATTTACAAATAAATCAACATATTGACGTGTTTCTGATTGATGGCGAGAAAGATAATCTTCTTCCAACATCATATCCAACTTATAACCTGTTAATTCTGATGCTAAACGCACATTTTGCCCACTTGCACCAATCGCACGACCTAACTGGTCATTGTGAGAGAAAATAATTTCCGCACGTTTCTCATCTTCATCAATCATAATACGAGAAACATCTGCTGGTTCTAAGGCTGCGGCAATATATTGAGCAACATCATCAGACCAGACCACAACATCAATACGTTCACCATTTAACTCATGTTGTACGGCTTGAATACGCATACCACGCACACCCACACACGTTGCGATTGGGTCAATACGATGGTCATTGGTTTTCACTGCAACTTTTGCACGCACCCCCGGATGGCGAGCGATACTACGAATTTCGATTAACTCTTCTGCAACTTCTGGAATTTCTTTTTTCATCAATGCTTTAAGCATGTCATTATGTGAACGTGATAATAATAATTGATGACCACGACCATCACAATTTACATGATATAATAACGCACTAATCCGTTGTTTTGGACGTAAATTCTCTTTTGCAATCACTTGGTCTCGTGCCAAGAAACCTTCTGCATTATCCCCTAAATCAATAATATAGCCTTCTTTGGTTTGTTTTTTCACTTCACCATAGACTAAAGTTCCCACACGAGAAACAAACTGCTCTGCAACTAAAGCACGCTCTGCTTCACGAATTTTTTGTACAATGACTTGTTTTACAATTTGAGCCGCAATACGACCAAACTCAATCGATTCAACTTCCAACTCACGCACATCACCAATCGACCATTGAGCTGGGTCTACATCAGAAATCGCATCTTGACAGGCTGGCATTTCATGGTCTTCATCTGCCACTACTGTCCATTGACGAAACGTACGATAATCCCCTGTTTTACGGTCAATTTCTACCCGTAATTGAGCTTCTTCTGCGTGAGTACCTTCATAAAACTTCTTACGAGTTGCCACAACCAACGCATGCTCAAGTGCTTGGAAAATTGCTTCACGAGGCAACGCTTTTTCATTACTAACCGTTTCAACAACGGTTAAAATTTCACGACTCATGGTTCGCTACCACCTAAAAACTAAACAATATAACCTTAAAAAATATGATGTTACTTTTAATTTTTACACCATATTTATCCTAAATTCTTAATCTTGATAAACCAAATTAGCCTTATCAATATTATCTACATCAATCAATAATTGCTGTTGCTTTTCGACTTCAACCTGAACCGTTCTAGCATCAAGATTGACAGCGACTAAAGTTGCTTGAAACTTACGGCGATTTTCCACCGCTTGAATTAAACGCAACGCAACTTTTTGTCCGACATAATCCTGCATTTGCTCAAGATTAAAAAATTGTCTATCCCACCCCGGTGAAGAAACTTCCAATGCGTATTCACCAGAAATCGGGTCATGTACATCTAAAATTGCCCCAACTTGACGAGTTACACGCACACAATCTTCCACGCCAATGCCACGTCCTAACTCGACTTCGCCATCTTCATTGAGTACAGGTTCACTTGGTTGCTCTGTGGTTTTATCAATATAAATGCGTAACAATGAACGCTTACCTTGTGGGACAAATTCAATTCCCCACAAATCAACATCACAGGCTTGCACGGCAGGTGCAATTAACTCTAATAGAGCTTGAGTTTTGCTTGATAACTTCATTGACTAAATCTACAATCAAAATTGAAATAAGAGAATAACTCAATAACCTAAGTTGTTGGCATTCTCCAATCATTCACTTAAAATAATACCAATAAAAAAAGGGCATATAGCCCCCTATCATTGCACAAAAATGCTAAAAAATATAGCCCATGTACAAAAAAAGACCCACTTATTTTTGTGAGTCTTTTACAAGAAACTGGTAGCGGGGGCTGGATTTGAACCAACGACCTTTGGGTTATGAGCCCAACGAGCTACCCGACTGCTCCACCCCGCACTAACATGATGTTTATATTCTCTATTACTAGAGTTGATTTGCACATCAACAAATCAAATTGGTAGCGGGGGCTGGATTTGAACCAACGACCTTTGGGTTATGAGCCCAACGAGCTACCCGACTGCTCCACCCCGCATCCACATGATGATATTGAATTATCATCATTTACTGCTTAAGCACCGCATTATAATGATTTGTTTTTAAGAATGCAAGTTATTTTTTAATTTGTTTAAAATCTAACTTATTCTTAATCATTATGATTGGTGCGGAAGGGGGGACTTGAACCCCCACGCCATTACGGCACTACCACCTCAAGGTAGCGTGTCTACCAATTCCACCACCACCGCAGTTGAGCTATATTCTAACGAGTATTATGCAAAAAAGAAAGGTTTTTTAACAAGATTCATCATCTTTTATTATTCAGATGGTGCTTTTTCAGTCTTAGGGGCTGATTCAGTTACCACAACACGCACTTTTGCATCTGGGGTTAATGAACCTTTTGATTTTAATGCGACAGGTTGTTGTGGTGCTGTATTTTCCGCTTTAGGCGTTGCCTTTACTGTTTCTTTGGTTTTAATTTCAATTTTTGTTTCTGCCTTAGGGGTTGCTTTAGCAGGTTCTTGTGCTTTTACCACCGTTGTTTTTGGCTTAGTCTCAGTCGTTTTTTGTACTGGTTTTGCCTTTGCAGTTGTCGTTGGTTTAGCCTCTTTCGCTGGTGTTGCTGGCGTTACTGTTTTTTTTTGAGCCGTTTTTGCTATTGTTTCTTTTTTCGTATCTGCCTTTGCTTTGTTTTCAGCTTTTGCTTTTACGTCTGTTTTAGCTTTAGTTTCTGTTTTTGCCTTCACTTCAGCTTTTGGCTTAGTTTCAGTTTTTGCTTTTACTTCTGTTTTCGGCTTAGTTTCTGTCTTTGCCTTTACTTCAGTTTTTGGTTTGGTTTCAGTTGTTGCTTTTGTTTCTGTTTTTACAGGTTCTTTAGCTTTTACAGGTGTTGGTGCAGGACTCACAATTTCTTGTTTTTCAGGTTGTTTCACAGGCGTTTCTGTTTTACTGTCTGCTGTTTTTGCTAGTGCTGTTGCTGCCGCTGCACCCACAGCCGCACCTGCAATCACGCCTGCATTATCTGTAATCACATTGCCTTCAGTATTTTGCTCACTTGCAGTTGTTGGTGCAGGTGTCGCAGTTTCTGTTGTACTGGCTGGTGCAGGTGTTACCGTTTCTGTTGTGTTTGTTGGTGCTGTTTCTGTTACGGGTGTTGTTGTACTTGGTGCAGTTACAAAGCCTTGATTTTGTTGTTCAGGCACGCTTTGTGTGCTTGTTGTTACGGTTTTTAAGCTATATTGGTCGCCTGATTGTTTTTTAGCAATCACGGCTAAACTTAAACTGGTAATAAAGAATAACGCTGTTAAAATTGCGGTTGTGCGTGATAAAAAGTTTCCTGAACCAGAACTGCCAAAGACTGTTCCAGCACCACCGCCCCCCATTGATGCACCTGCATCTGCACCTTTACCATGTTGGATAAGAATTAATCCTATCATTAATACAGCAAGAATAATATGGATAATTAAAATAAATTGCATAACGTGATACTCTAATCCAATAAGTTAGATGCGTTTTGCTTTAGAAAAAGCATCAATAATGTGATAAAACGCATCTGCATCCAAAGATGCTCCACCCACTAATGCACCATTAATATCTGGGCATGATGCGAGTTCTTGTGCATTTTCTGCTTTTACACTGCCACCGTATAAAATTGGGAGCTGTTGAGCATATGGGGTAATTTGTGCTAAACCCTGACGAATTGACGCATGAATGGCTTGTGCATCTTGTGCTGATGCGGTTTGCCCTGTTCCAATCGCCCAAATTGGTTCATAGGCAATTAAAACACGTTGCCAATCTTCTGCGTGTGGAACGGCACTGGCTAAGTCGCAAATTTGTTGTAATACAACTGTTTCTGCTTGTCCTTGTTGGCGTTGCTCTAGGCTTTCACCTACACAATAAATCACCGTTAAACCTGCATTTAAGGCATGGGTAATTTTTGTTTGTAGTGTTGCAACATCATCACCAAACAATGAGCGACGTTCAGAATGACCGATTAAAACATAGTCAATTTGGCTATCTTTTAAACTTTCTGCACTCACTTCACCTGTATAGGCTCCTGTTCCAGCAATGCGTGAAACATCTTGAGCAACAAGGTTTAAAGAAGGTGTTGTCAAGTGTTGTTTAACCCAAAGTAGATGTAACATCATTGGGGCAATGGCGACATGACAATCTGCAAAGGTGTGCGATTGTAAATGTTGTTGTAATCGTTGCAATAATGTTTGAGCAGTCGATTGGTTTGGATTCATTTTCCAATTTCCAATGACCCAAGGCGTAATTGTTTGAGACATAAGCCCAACTTTCCACTAATTCATCTTGATTAATCTTTTATTTTACACGGTTCTGTGAAAATAGAAAACTGCTTTTTGTATAGGATACGTTGGAAATGAACGAAAAAGAGATGTTTTGCAACATCTCTTTTTACTCAATGCAATAGTAGGTTAAATCTTACCATGACATTGTTTATATTTTAAACCAGAACCGCACGGACATGGTGAGTTACGGCTTGCAGGCGGAATAATTCCATCTGGAAACTCTTCTGGTTCTGGCTCATCATCTTCATCGTGATGGTGCATGGCTTCGGTTGGGACTTTAAATTGAGCTGCCGTTCTTGAATCGCCAAATTTTGTTAATTGTGCTTTATGAATCGCTTGCTCATCTAAACTAAAGTCAAAGTCTTCTTCCAACAAGTCTTGTAATTGACCTTGTTCATAGGTCATTTGCATCGCTTCTGCTTGTGCTTGGCGTTGTGCTTCTAGCTCGGCAATTTCTTCAGGTGTTGGAATATGAACACGAGATAAATCCGTAACCACATCGGATTTAATCATACTTAACATATTGATAAATAAGGCTAAGGCTTCTCGTTTATATTCTTGCTCTGGGTTCTTTTGTGCATAGCCACGCAAGTGGATTCCTTGGCGTAAATAATCCATTGATGCTAAATGCTCTTTCCAATAGCGGTCTAATGAATTAAGCATAAAGTGGCGTTCCAGCATTTCTGCGGACTCAGCTCCCATTTGTTTGCGACGCTCATGGTAGCGGTCAATAAAGGATTTGGTAATACGGCGAATTAACCCTTCTTCATCTAAACGGCGGTCATCTTTAAGCCATTGTTGTACAGGTAATGCGACACCAAAGTCATTGGCTAAACTGTTTTCTAACCCTGCAATATCCCATTGGTCATGTACTGATTCTGGCGGAATGAAGTTTGCAATCATGATTTTAATGACTTCACGGTACATTTCTTCAATATATTCGCTTAAATCAGATTCAGCCAAAATTTGGTCACGTTGTGTGTAGATGATTTTTCGTTGTTCATTATTGACATCATCGTATTTTAATAGGTTTTTACGAATGTCAAAGTTGCGTGATTCGACACGGCGTTGGGCATTACTGATAGAGTTATTGACCATTTTATGCTCAATTGCTTCATCTTCTTTTAAGCCCATTGCACGCATCATGGCAATGACTTTATCACCTGCGAAAATACGCATTAAGTCATCTTCCAACGATAGGAAGAAACGAGAAACCCCTGGGTCGCCTTGTCGTCCTGCACGTCCACGCAACTGGTTGTCAATACGGCGTGATTCGTGGCGTTCTGAACCGATGATGTGTAATCCGCCTGCGTTTAGGACAAATTCGTTATCTTTACGCCATTGTTGCTCTAAACGTAATTCGTCTTCTTCGGTTGGATTTTCGATTTTAGCAAGTTTTGCTCGCCAGTTCCCGCCCAAGAGAATGTCTGTTCCACGACCTGCCATGTTTGTGGCAATGGTAACCGCCCCCGGACTTCCCGCTTGAGCAATAATATCCGCTTCACGTTCGTGTTGTTTTGCGTTTAATACTTCGTGCATAATGCCAGCGTTGGTTAATTTTTTTGATAAAATTTCACTGGCATCAATCGTTGCGGTACCAATCAGAACAGGAGCTCCTTTGGCTTGGATTGACAAGATTTCTTTGATGATGGCGTTATATTTTGCTTCTTGTGAAATATAAATGACATCGTTTAAATCTTGACGTACTAGCGGACGGTGTGGTGGAATAATCACCACATCTAAACCGTAAATTTCTTTCATTTCCGCAGCTTCCGTATCGGCTGTCCCTGTCATACCTGATAATTTTTTATATAAACGGAAGTAGTTTTGGAACGTTGTTGTCGCCATCGTTTGGTTTTCAGGTTGAATTTCTAACCCTTCTTTGGCTTCGACTGCTTGGTGTAAGCCTTCTGACCAACGACGCCCTGGCATTGTACGTCCAGTATTTTCATCAACAATCACAATTTCACCTTCATGGATAATATAGTGAACGTTGAGTTGGTACAGATAGTACGCACGAATTGCAGACGTAACGTGTTGCAATAAACTTAAGTTGGCTGCGGAATATAAACTTTGGTCTTCTGGTAATAAACCAAGTTCACGCAATTCTTGTTCAATGACTTCATAACCTGCTTCGGTAATATCGATTGAACGTTGTTTTTCATCAATCCAGAAATGTCCGCCATCTGCCACTTTTTCTTCTTTTTGTGCATATAATTTAGGCGGAATGGAATTGATAATTGCGTATAATTCGGTTGAACCTTCGCTTTGTCCTGAAATAATTAACGGTGTGCGTGCTTCGTCAATTAAAATGGAGTCCACTTCGTCAATGATGGCATAATTTAAACCACGTTGTTTCTTTTCAGACAACGCAAATACCATGTTATCACGCAAGTAGTCAAAACCAAATTCGTTATTGGTACCGTAGGTAATATCCGCAGCGTATGCCATGGCTTTTTCATACGGGTCTTGCATTGAGTAAATAATGCCAATGCTTAAGCCTAAAAATTCAAATAATGGACGGTTTAATTCAGCATCACGTTTTGCCAAATAGTCGTTTACCGTAATGACATGAACCCCATCACCACTAATCGCATTTAAATAACAGGCAAGCGTTCCCATTAAGGTTTTCCCTTCCCCTGTACGCATCTCTGCGATTTTTCCTTCGTGTAAGGTAATCCCACCAATTAATTGCACATCATAATGACGCATTCCCATGACACGTTTTGCCGCTTCACGACAAACCGCAAACGCTTCAGGCAATAACTTGTCTAGACTTTCGCCTTTTTGATAGCGTTTTTTAAATTCGACGGTTTTTGCCTTTAAGCCTTCATCGCTTAACGCCGAAATTGTTGGTTCGAGTGCATTGATTTGGCTCACAATTTTACGCATACGTTTCAGTTCACGTTCGTTTTTTGTACCAAAAATACCACCTATTAGACTCGACAACATAAAAGCAACTCTCTAATTCTTTAAAATGTTAAAATTTTGCTGTTATTATGGGGAATTTTTCATGAAGTACAATAGGATTTGCGTAAAAAATCTCATTTTTTTTCATCTTCAAAGATGATGGGCGAGTTTTGCTAAAAAATTTTCGACCAAAGAAAACGCCATTTTGCAGAACAAAATGGCGTTATTTTTAGCTATACAAATGACAATTAAATTTTATTTTTCATCATCTTCCACATATTGCGGTGCAGGACGTTTAAAGCCACCTGTTTTCCACGCTAAATAGAAAAAGCCCAATGCTGCCCATGCTAAACCAATTTTTAAGGTAAAGGCTTCTACTTCTAACCACATTAAAAAGACTGCAATAAAGCCCCCGATTGGCACTAAGCTATAGTTAAAAATATCACCTGCTGTTTTATAACGTTTATCACGCAACACATATTGGCAAAACACCGAGAAGTTCACAAAACTAAACGCTGTTAAAGCACCAAAACTAATCAAGTGAGCAATTTGTTCAAAGGTTAAAAAACCAGCCGTTAATGCAACCGCCCCTACAATGAGAATGTTATAAACAGGCGTTTTTAATTTTGGACTTAAATAGCCAAAAATACCTTTATGAATCACCCCATCACGTCCCATCACATACATCAAACGTGATACCCCTGCATGAGCAGAAATCCCTGATGCCATCACCGTTACAATCGCAAAATATAAAATCATAGATTTTACACCTTCCGAGAACACTGCCGATAAAATTTCTGGGTGCGATTCATCTAGCACTTCAAAATATTTAGTTGGGTCGCTTGGGAAGAAAATTTGCATAAAGTAAGTGCTGATAATAAAGATAATCCCTGCAATCAAGGCAGTTAAGAAAATCGCTCTAGGCAAAGTTTTCTTGGCATCTTTGGTTTCTTCAGCAAGTGATGATAAAGCATCGAACCCTGTAAACGAGAAACATAAAATGGTTGCCCCTGCAATCAATCCGCTCATACTTGCCATTTCATTCCAAAATGGGTCTAAGCTCCAAAGCTGATATTTTGCTGTATCTAAGCTACCATCTGCATTAATGCCTTGCGTTAAAAGCACATAAACGCTATAGGTAAAATAGGCAATAACCCCCACTTGTACAAAGACAATGGTACTGTTAAACCGAGCCACAAAACGAGCACCAAATAAATTGATTGTCGTCATAATTGCGGTTAAACCAATCACCCAAACCCAAGGATTGATATTTGGAAATAATGCAGTAAGATAAATATTGGCTAAGATAATATTGACCAATGGCGACAACAAATAATCGAGCCACGATGACCAACCGACCATAAAGCCGACATTAGGGTGAATCGCCTTTTGAGCATAAGTATATGCCGACCCTGAAGATGGATAACGGCGAATCATATGCCCATAACTGAGCGATGTCAGCAAAATTGCAACCAAGGCAAAAATATATGATGTTGGTACATGACCATTACTTTCTTGTGAGACCAAACCAAACGTATCAAACACCGTCATCGGTTGGATATAGGCAAGACCAATAATAATGACATGCCAAAGCACTAAGTTTTTTTGCAATTTTGTTGCAGATTGAGTATCAGATAGATGGGTCAATGACGTATCCTCATCAAACCTTGATTAAGCACAGGCGTTCACCGCACCATTTAGCGAGAACAGGTAGCCTTAATCCATGTTTACATTAGGCGATTTTCTCTCCATAACAGAACATAAAATCGCCCCCAATCAAAGTGTTTCAAAAAAAAGTGTAATGTAAACCAAATAGATGGTTTTTGTCATTTCATTTTATCTTATTTTACTGGAATTTTAACAAAAAAATGGCAATAACGTGTCATTATTGCCATTTTTGCTGATTTTAGCGTACGATTAAAACGGTTATGGTAATGGAATATATTGAGAATTTTGCATTAATTGCTGTTGTGATTTACGTTCTGCGACCACCACATCAACCATCAAGGTTTCATCACCACGTTTTACTTTTAATTTTACGGTACTATCAGGCTGTTGCACCGCAATCAAGTTTAATAAATGATTCGGAGATTTAATCTTTTCATCATTCACTTGTAAAATTTCATCGCCTGCTTGTAAGCCTGCTTTCGCTGCTGGGCCATCTGCCAATACACCCGATACAATCGCAGGTTCTTTATTTTGCAATAAATTTTTGCTTTGTGATGGACGAGCTAAGCCAATACCTAACCAACCACGCACCACACGACCATGTTTTAAAATTGCATCTAATACTTGTTGCGATGTGCTTGCTGGAATCGCAAAGCCAATGCCCATTGAACCGCCAGAACGAGAGAAAATTGCGGTATTTACCCCAATCAAATTTCCTGCGACATCAATCAAAGCACCGCCCGAATTTCCGGGGTTAATCGCCGCATCAGTTTGGATAAAGTTTTCATAGGTATTGATGCCTAAATCGGTACGTTCTGTAGCAGAAATAATGCCTTGCGTTACCGTTTGCCCTACCCCAAATGGATTGCCAATCGCTAACACCACATCACCTACTTGGTTACTGGTTAATTTAAATGGTAAGACAGGTAATCCTGTTAATTCTACTTTAATTACGGCTAAATCTGTATCGGCATCGGTACCAATCACTTTTGCCTCAACACGGCGACCATCGTGCAAGGCAACGACAATTTGGTCAGCTCCTTTAATCACATGGTTATTTGTTAAAATATAGCCATCTTGACGTACAATCACCCCTGAACCTAAGTTACTTTCATCTTTTGGGGTTGCTTGTCCATCGCCAAAAAACTCTCGGAAAATCGGGTCAGACATTAATGGATTTTGAGCAGTATCGACTTTTGATGTTGTAAAAATACTGACAACCGCAGGTGCTGATTTTGCAACCGCCTCATGGTAGGACGCAATGCCTCCTTGTCGATGTTGCTCGACCAAAGGTTCTAAATTTTGTTCAGGCATTTTTACGCCATCTGATGCGACCACTGGGCTGGTTTCTTCTTGCTTTTGATGCCATGTAAAGAAACTTCCCGTAACCGCAACCAATAAGACCCACGGTAGCCATGTTGTTATTCGATTCATACGTCAAACCCATTATTTTACAAAACGATAATGATGATGATTTTAATCATTTTTTCCTTGCTGTGTATGTTATTTTTACATGGTGTTTGCAATGTTTTGTATAAGTGCGTGTCTGTTCAATAACATGATGACTAAAATCTTATATATCATAATCTTTTTTCATTTTTTTGTCATGATTGATTTTGCGTATGATTGATAGAACAATGATAAATCCAAGATAGATGAATTCAAGGCTAAAAATGAAAAACTTCCATGTTCTTAGTTGGATAAAATTTCAATTGCCTGTTTATTGCCAAAGTCTGCTGATTTTTTTAGCCAGTATTTACATTCTTCCATATCTTCAAGACTATATGTGTTATCACAATATAATGCCGATTTATAAAACATAGCTTGACTATTATTTTGGTTGATAGCCTTATCAAGCCAATATTGAGCTTGTTCAATATTGAAAGATTTATGTTTTTGATAATAATCAGGTGATAAATAAAAAGCTCCTAGGCTTGCTTGAGCAGGAACATAATTTTGATTAGCTGATTTAATATACCATGATTCTGCAAGTTCTATATCTGCAACTTGACAAAAACCTGCATCATAAATCATCGCCAGTAACAACTGTTGCTTAGCATCTCCATTGGTTGCTAAATTTAAAATATCGTCTTTGGGTTTATCTTTAATACAATATTTCTCATATTGTTGAGATTTTTCATTACTATTGGTTTCATGAATCTCGCTAGAGCTAGAATTAGAGCAACCAACTAATAATATAAAAATTAAACATATAAACAATTTCATAAAAATATTCCCTCAAGCGTTCGCCAAAACATCTTAAAATAACCATGATGAAGTGGAATTTCTGCTTGCTTATCTTTAATGAATACATCATAAAACATCATGATATTACATAATATACACGCCATAATGGCTGTAGAACGAATAATCGCTTGACTTCTATTGGCAGTCAAGAAAGAAATAATAGGTAAATCTTCAAAATATTCAAAAACTTTCGCACCATTACCAAAGATTATCCAAAAATAAAATACATTCATCGTTGTCCATAATAAAAAAGAATTCACAATAAACCTCATAACAAATATATATATTCATCGTATCAGAAAAATTTTTATTTACAACAAAATTTAACCTAAGGTAAAAGTTTTTTATTCTTAGATTAAAAATAAAGGCTTAATTCGATTGAATTAAGCCTTTATCATTTTTAAATGAGATTAGAATGTATAGTTAAACCCAATACGGAAATCTCGACCTACAGCAGGTAAACCTGCGTTTGGACGTTGGCTATGCGGACGATAGTATTCATCTGTGATGTTATTAATGCCAAAGTTTACATTCAATTTATCATTGTTTAATGGTTTCCAGTTGGCAAATACATCGGTTACGCTGTAACTTTCACGGTTTTGTGGCGTTAAAACGTTTTCATTTAATGAACCTTTAGATTTTTCAACGCTACGATTACGCACACCAATTTCTACATTTGGTTGGTCAAAACGATACGCTAAAGAACTTGTCCATGTACGTCCAATTTTTGCACCAAACTCTGGGTTTAATTCATTGGTATTGATGGTTGGTAAGCCATGGAATACAGGGTCGCTATGAGCTACACCTGCTTTGGCAGTAAAGCCCTGTAAAGTATAAGTTAAATCAACTTCATAACCTTTATTTGTAATATAGCCTGCATTCATAATTTCTCTTGCAGCTTCTACACCACTGGTTGCAGATGCAGCATTGATATCGTGTCGGCTTTGTGGATTGACGACTGCATCATCAATACGTTGCCAGAAATAGCTACCATTGGCTTCAAGGCTACCTGCATTTGCAAAATCATATTTGTAGTTAAAGCCAATTTCTGTATTGCGGGCACGTTCAGCGACTGTACCATCTGCAATCGAAGTAATTCCTCGATTACCATGACTCATTAAAGCATCGTACATACGTGGACTGCGTGATGCGTAACTATGGTTGGCACTTAAACGTAAACTTGGCATTGCTTGCCAAATGATGCCTACACTTGGATTAATTGAACTATCAGAAACGGTTTTACCGTCCATTGCTTTAAAGTTAAAATGGTCATAACGCACACCTGCTGTTACTGTAACATCTTTTACTTGGCTAATGGCTTCAACATAGGCACCTACATCTGTTTTTTCAGGATTAATAATATCTATACCCAAAGGCACTCGATTTGGTCGTTGTTGTGTACCTACATTAATCATATCTGTTGCAGTTAAACGTTTACTTGGTTTAACTTCTTGATGACGATAATTTAAACCTGTTTTTACAATTGTAGAATCACTCACCCCCCAATCAAGATTTAAATTTGCCCCTTTGGTATCAATTTTTGTCGTTGTTGGCCCTGCAATATTTCCTGCATAACCATTGTTCGTGTCATCAGCAGAATAACGCTCATTTGTTAAAAGATAAACGTTTGCCGTCGCATCTTTTACACGACCTAAATCTTTGGCTGTCCATTCAAGATTGGTATTGGTATTACTGGTTTCACGGTAAGTCGGTGCTTGACGGTTATTGCCTTCAAATACGGTAAATTCTTCACGCACCGTACGCATACCTTTATGCGTTTCATTTAAATGGCTTGCCACAAAACGATGTTTACCTAAATTGATACCAAATTTTGCTAAATAGCTTAATTTATCTAAACCGCTATAGGGTACGGTATCGCTACCATTGACTAAAAAGCCTTCACCTGCTTTATAGTCATTATCAATCACTGCATTATATGCTACTAAAGCATCAAAATTATCGGTTTTTCCAAAGGCTGATGCCCCATACGAATAACCATCGTTACTGTTATAGCCCCCATTGAGTTTAAAACCATAATCACGGTCAGAATTTTTTAATAAATCTAAGGCATCGACTGTTTTTGCCACAATCGCACCATTGGTTGCCCCAATCCCTGCTGATGCAGAGCCTGCCCCTTTTTGTACTTCGACAATTTTTACAAGGCTAGGGTCAAGCATAAAACGCCCTTGATGGTACAAAATTTGGCTATCTGAATAGGCATTATCGACTTTAACATCAATCGAGTTTTGCCCCATACCACGAATGGTAATATATTGTGATGTCCCATTTCCCCCACCAAAACCAATCGATGGTTCATCTGCTAATAAACCACGCAAATCAGTTTCGGTGCTTTCATCTTTACTTTCTGTAGTAATGATATTGGCTTTCTTTTTTGTCCCTTCCGTTGCAGTAACCACAATGGTTTCCATTTCTTGGACTTGTTCAGGTTGCTGTGCATACACAAATGCGGATGTTGCCAACCCAAGCAATGCCAACATCATGCGACTGAGTGAGAAAAATTTCATCATTAACGTAATCCCAAATGACACTTATTTGTAAATGCTAATTGTAATGATATTTAATCTTATTTGCAACATAAATTATACTTGCATTAACATCTGGTTTACACAGTATTCATCATTCCCTAAACATAAAAAAAGCAATGGCATGACCATTGCTTTTTGAATAAAAAGAAAGAGATAATTTGAATATCTAAATTATCATACTTTTTTCACAAGAATTGAGCCGATTGAATAACCTGCTCCAAATGAACATAAAATACCATATTCGCCTACATCAACTTCATCTGCGGTGCGGTTCATGGCAATAATCACCCCTGCTGATGATGTATTGGCAAACTCTTCCAATACTGTTGGTGCACGTGCTGGGTCAACATCTTTGCCTGCAATGTATTTTAAAATCAACTGGTTCATGTTGATATTGGCTTGATGCAACCAAAAACGTTTGATGTCTTGCTCGGTTAAATGATTTTTTGCTAACTGTTCGCTAATGGTTTTGGCAACCATTGGACAAACTTCTTTAAAGACACGGCGACCATCTTGACGGAAAATACGGTCATCACGTACCGCATCTTCACTTGGGTTTAAAAAGCCAAAGTTGTTGCGAATGGCATTGGAAAATTGGCTCATCAAATAGGTATCGATAATTTCAAAGCCTGATTTCTCGTCCGTATTTTCAATCACCGTTGCCGTTGCAACATCACCAAAAATAAAATGGCTATCTCGTGATGTAAAATCTAACTGCCCTGACATGATTTCAACATTGAGCATTAATACGCATTTTGCTGTGCCTGCTTTTAAGCTGTCATAGGCTTGTTTGAGTGCAAATGTCGCCGCTGAACACGCCACGCTCATATCGAAGGCATAGCCTTTAATGCCTAAAGCGGATTGAATTTCAATCGCAACCGCAGGATAACCACGCTGTAAACCTAAACAAGAGAGAATCACGACATCAACATCTTCAGCGGTAATGCCTGCATTTTGCATAGCAATTTTTCCTGCTTTTACACCCATTTCCGCTTGTAATGATAATTCATCATTGGTGCGTTCAGTCAGACGTGGACGCATACGGTCAATGTCTAAAATTCCTGTTTTTTCCACGACATAGCGTGATTTAATGCCTGATGCTTTTTCGATAAATTCAACCGTTGATGGTCTTAAAGCATCTTTAGTACCTGCGGTAATTTCATCTGCATATTGTTGGTTATAGCGTTCAACATAGGCGTTTAAACTTTCAACTAATTCAGCATTGCTAATCGATTCAGGCGGGGTGTAAACGCCTGTGCCTGTAATACGGATGCTCATTGTTTTATCCTAATTTTGTGAAAATTGGGCTATTGTGGCATATTTTTGGCGTTGTGTTGATGGCGGAAGTTATTCATTGCTGTTGATTTTTTATGGACGTTTTTGTATCAAACAGGCTTTTCTTGTTAAATATCTTAGCGGATAGAATTTCTTTATTTTATTGTTTTTTATCTTGTTTTTAAGCTATCGTTTATTTTAGCTGAAAGATAAATGTTTGTTTTGGATTGGCGGTTTTGTTCATTTTTGTTGTCATTTCGGTCAATCCGCTGATGGTATATCAGCGGATTTTTTTCGTAAACAGCCTAGAAAAATAGCAGTTGGGTAGTTGCTCTTTTAACCAATCAATTTGAGTTTGTAAAATTAAATTACCCGTAATATTCACCCCTTTTAATTTTGTTAAATTCGCTAAAGGGCTAATATCTTGAATTTCGTTATTGCGTAAAGAAAGGTTTTCCAACTTATTTAGATACTTTAGTGAACTTATATCTTGAATGTTATTATTATCTAAAACTAGATATTTCAATTTATTTAAATTCGCAATTTCACTAATATCCGTAATTTCATTTTCATCTAAAATAAGTGTATTTAACTCCTTTAAGTGAATAATAGAGTGGATTTTTTTAATTTTATTTTTTCTAAGATA